>NZ_CAAAFT010000354.1:21137-27740 GCF_900634765.1 Candidatus Protofrankia californiensis
GCCGTCGGGTCCCCCAGTGCCGTCGGGTCCCACAGTGCTGTCGGGTCCCCCAGCATCGTCGGGTCCCCCAGTGCCGGGTCTTACAGCCTCGGGGCCTGCGGCGTCAGGCCATGCGGTGTCGGGTCCGGCGGCAGGCACCGCATCGCCGGACTGCCCGTTGACGATGCCGTTAACAGTACTGATCGAACATCCCCTTCTGATGATCAGCGGTCGACGGGCCGACCCACGGGCGCATACTCGTAGGCTTGCGGTCTCTCACCGTTCGTGGCCAGCTTCGCGGGCAACATAAAGCGTTCATGATCTTTGTCGCAGGTGGCATGGACTTCGGGCCGGGCGGTTCGAACACCCCGCAGGTTCCATGCGACAGTTGGATGTCCGGTGCGGCACGCATGGGGGCAAGTAGATGAGTGGAGCGGCGAGTGGGCCTGCGGGAACTGACCAAGGAGCAGACGCGTTCCCCGCTCGCCACGGTGACACCGCGGCTGTCCGCCGGACGTAGGTGCTCGACCACGATCGTCGACGAGATCACCGCCGGATCGGAGAACTGACGGTGGCCATGCTGTCCGACATGCCCACAGCCGGCTCCCCGCCCTCCGGTCCTCCACCTACCGGTGTCGCCGCGGCGCCGCAGCCGTCCAGGACGCCGCGGGCCCGGCAGCGGCTGCGCACGGTGGAAATCGTCGAAGCCGCGCTCCTGGTCGATCTGGTGATCGCGATCTGCATGGTCGCGCGTTTCCTTCCCTTCGGCTGGGTGCTCACGATCGCGGCGACGGTTCCGGCGGCAGCGCTCGCCGCGCGCTGGAGGCTGCGGGCGGCCCTCACTGCGATGGTCACAGCGCTGGCGGTGGCCGTTCTCATCGGCGGCACCGGCTTCGCGATCACGATCACATCCTGCATGATGACCGGCACGCTGCTGGGCACTGCGCACCGCCGCCACTGGGGCCTCGTGCGCACCACGGTGGTGGGCCTCACCACGCTGTGGGCGCCGGTCGCGCTCGGCATGAACGCGCTGTTCTGCGTTCTCACCGACCTGCGAGCACTGGTTTTCGCCGAAATCGTCAACAGCTGGGACGGCGCCCGCAGCAGCGCCATCCGGCTGGGCGTCGACCCGGATGGTCCGGGTCTGGGCACCGCGGACTCGATCGTCCGGTGGGGCGCGGCGCACTGGTGGGCGCTGCTGCCGATCACGTTGCTGGCGAACACCGCCGTCAACGTGCTCGCCGCGGCTGTGGTCACCCGCCCGGTGCTGCGCCGGCTCGCCGTCGGCGCACCGGCCGCCCGGACCGACCACCCGAACGCACCCATGTGGACATCGACACGGAGATCGGCGCCAGCACACCAGAAACCGTCGCCAGCGCGCCAATATCCGCATCCGCTGCCCGTCCACCTGGAATCAGTTACCTACCGCTACCCTCATGTTACGCAAGATGCGTTGCGGGACGTGTCCCTGACGATCCGGCCGGCCGAGTTCGTGGCGATCGTCGGCGGTAACGGTTCGGGGAAGTCGACGCTTGCCCGGATCATCAGCGGCTGGAGCCCCACCGACGGGCGGGTGCTGCGGCCCGGCGACTGCGCACTGGGCCGGACCGGCGGAACCGCCATGATCTTTCAGCGGCCGGAGTCGCAGGTACTGGGGGTGCGCGTCCGTGACGACGTCGTCTGGGGCCTGCCCGACGGTGGCCGTACGGTCGACGTCGAGACCCTGCTGGAGCGGGTCGGGCTCGCGAACGTCGCCGACCGCGAAACCGCCACGCTGTCCGGCGGGCAGCTCCAGCGCCTGGCGATCGCGGCCGCGCTCGCGCGGGCACCCCGGCTGCTCGTCTCCGACGAGTCCACCGCCATGGTGGACGCCGAAGGCCGTGACCAGCTCACCGACCTGCTGGCGCAACTGCCCGGCGAGGCGGGGGTCGCGGTCGTCCATGTGACCCATCACGCGGCAGAGGCGTACCGGGCGCACCGCCGGATCGTCCTCGACGCCGGCCGGCTGACGTCGGCGGGCGATACGCCGTGCGGGTCCGCCCCGCGCCCGCCGCGGACCCTGCCCGTCCCCTCCCACACGGCTGTCCCATCCCTCCCGTCGTCTGCCGCACCCGCCATATCAGCCGCACCGGTAAGCCAGACAAATCCGGTGGATCCGGCTCCTGTCACATCCTCCGTACCTGCCAGGCCCGTCGCATCCGTCACGCCCGTCGCATCCGTCACCTCGGACGGGCAGCGGCGGACCGCGGGCGCGCCCGCGCTGGTCTGCCTCGACGGTGTGGGGCAGGTCTACTCGCCCCGGTCGCCGTGGGCCCGCCGGGCGCTAAGCGGTATCTCCTTCTGTCTCGACAGCGGCGAGGCTGTGCTGATCCGCGGTCGCAACGGATCGGGCAAGTCGACGTTGGCCGCCGTCCTCGCCGGTCTGCTGAGTCCGTCGGAGGGTGAGGCGCGCCTTGGCGGCCGGCCGCTGACCGCCTGCCCCGGCGAGATCGGACTGGCCGTGCAGCACTCCCGCCTGCAACTGCTGGCGCCCACCGTGGGTGCTGACGTGCGCGCGGCGGCCGGTGTGGACGCGGCTGCCGCCGACGAGGCTCTCGCCGCGGTCGGGCTTGACCCGGAGCTCTTCCGGGACCGGCGGGTGGAGGATCTCTCCGGTGGGCAGATGCGCCGCGCCGCGCTCGCCGGACTGATCGCCTGCCGACCCCGGCTGATGATTCTCGACGAGCCGCTGGCGGGCCTGGACGCCCCGTCCAGGCGGATTCTGATCGACGTTCTGGTGAACCTTCGGATCCGGACCGGCTTGACGCTGGTGGTGGTTTCCCATGACCTGGACGGCATGGCCTGCCTCACCGAGCGGATGCTCGTCCTGGACGCCGGACGGCTCGTCCATGACGGACCGTTCACCGACGGCACGCCGTGCCGCATGCCCGCGCTGCTGCCCCACCCGCGTCCGGCGGGGGCTGCTACAGGCGCCGCGCTCCCCGACTGCGCTGTCCGCCCCGACGACAGTGCTGTCCGTATCGGCGACAGCTGTATCGGTGACGGTGTCCGCCCCGACGACGCCCCCGTGTCGACGACGGCGCCCGTCCCGACGATGCCCATGTCGGAGATGCCCATGTCAGGGATGCCGCGTGCCCGGGTTCCGTACCGGCGCGGAAACCGGTGGTCGTGCCCCCGCAATCCCGGCCGGACACCGACCGCGCACGGCGCCCGGCCGGAGGCCGCGGCCGGTTCCCCCGGCAGCGCCCGGCCGGGCGGATCCGCCGTACCGAGCCCAACCTGTTGCGCTACATCCCCGGCAGCAGTCCGGTGCACCGCCTGTGGGCCGGCACGAAACTGGTCATAATGGCGCTGCTGGGGATGCTGATCGCCGTGCGGCCATCCTGGCCGGTGATCGGGATGGTCGCGGGATTCGTCGGGATCTCCATGATCGTCGCCCGGATCCCCGTCGGCGCGGCCCCGCGCCTGCCCCGCTGGTTCTGGTACGGCCTGATGATCGGTGTGGTACTCACCGCGCAGTCGCATGCGGCGCCGTTCGTGACGGTCGGGGGCGTGCGGCTGTCCGTCGGCGGCATGCTGGACTGGCTGCGCCTGACGTCGGTGTCCATGACGATGTTCGCCGCGGCCGCGCTGCTGGGGTGGACCACGCCACTGTCGGAGCTGGCGCCCGCCCTGAGCCGGCTGCTGGCGCCGTTGCGCAGGTTGCGGCTGCCGGTCGACGAGTGGGTCGCGACGGTGGCGCTGGCCATCCGCTGCCTGCCGCTTCTCGTGGACGAGATCCGCACGTTGCTGGCGGTCCGGCGGTTGCGTGTCGGGCGGCGGCCGGGCCACCGCCGGATGGCGGGTCGGCTCGCGGCGTTGCCGCTTCAGGCGCGATCGACGACCGAGCTGCTGTGCACGGCGATCGTCACCTGCCTACGGCGGGCCGCGGAGATGACCGAGGCGATCGTCGCCCGTGGCGGCTTCGGCGCGGTCGCGCACCAGCCGGCGCACCCGCGGCGCGCGGACGCCGCGGCGCTCGCGGCGCTCGTCGGGCTGGCCGTGGCGACCTTCCTGGTATAGCCGGCGACCTTCCTGATACGGCTGGCTGGCCCAACAACCCTTCTGGTCGGCGCTGGTTGTCCGGTCAGCCCCGTCTCCGACCGTCAGGAAATCAACCCGGGAAACCGGAGAAGAGGGAACCGGGAAATCAGCCGAGAAAACTGTTGAGGCCGGCCTCGTGGGTCTGCGGGTCCGCATCGGATGTCCCGGCCAGCAGCTCCGTCAACGGGCGGGGCGGCCCGAGGTGGAATCCCTGCGCGTAGTCCACCCCGAGATCACGCAGTGCCGGCGCCAGCGACTCACGGTCGACGCTTTCGGCGATGGTGTACATGCCCAGGCAGCGGGCAATGCGCACGACCGCGTCCACCAGCACCGCATCAGCCGGGGAGGTGTCGACGTGCCGCAGGAAATCGCCGTCTATCTTCACGTTGGTGAAGGGCAGGTTTCGCAGGTAGACGAACGAGCCCAGCCCGACCCCGAAATCGTCCAGGGTGAACCGGCAGCCCGCGCCGGTGAGGGTCTCGGCGAGCTGGCGTACCGCGTCCGCGGCGGCGACCGCCACGCTCTCGGCGATCTCGATACCGAGCTGGGACGGATCGACTCGAGCGGCGCGTAGCGCGGACAGGACGAAGTCGGCGAAGTCGGGGTCCTCGACCGACCGGCTGGAGATGTTCACGTGCAGGCGGAGCCGAGCCCCCCGGGCGGCGACGGAGGCGAGCGCGGCCACCGTCTGCTGCACCACCCAGCGGTCCAGGCTCAAGGCCAGATCACTGTGCGCAAGCGCACTGATGAACTCGGCCGGACCGAGCTCGGGATGCTGACCGTCGTGCAGTCGCAGCAGCACCTCGTATCCCTGCACCTCGTGCGAGGTCAGATCCACGACCGGCTGTGCGTCCAAGGCCAGCAGACCGGCGTCGAGAGCGTCCCGTATCCGCTGCACCACCAGGGTGCGCCGAGTGAGGTACTCGTGCCGCTCCGGAGTGAACAGCCGGGCACAGTTGCGCCCGGCATCCTTGGCCTCGGACAGGGCGAGCCCGGCGTGGGCGAGGGCGGTGTCGCAGTCGCCCACGGCCGACAGCGACACGACGCCGATGCTGACCGTCACCCGCACCGCGAAACCATCCACCATGACCGTATGCCGGGCGACCTGCTCGCGCAGTGTGTCCGCGACAGCCAGCGCGTCCAGCCCGTCGCCGGTCTGGAGGACCACCGCGAACTCGTCGTCACCGAGCCTGCCGATGACGGCGGCCGGTAGCGTTTCACCCAGACTCTGGGCCACCGAGCGCATCACCGTGTCGCCGGCCGAGTGGCCGCGCAGGTCATTGACGATCTTGAAGTTGTCGACGTCAACCAGCAGCAGCGCACCGGTGCGTTCGACCCCGGCAGCCAGGCGCTCGGCCAGCAGGGCCGTTGTCGCCCGCCGGTTGAGCACCTCGGTGAGCGGCTCGTGCGCGGCGGCGTGGGCGAGCTCACGGCGTATCCGGATCAACTCGGTGACGTCGTGAGCCGTACCCATGATCCGGATCGGTGTGCCGGAGTCGTCGGTGAGAACATCCCCGCGCCACTCCAGCACACACTCTGTCAGCCGGTCGGCCAGATACATGCGGTGGGTGACCTCGACCGGGGTGACGGTGGCGATCGCCTGGTCGAACACGCTCTCGACCGTCGCCCGGTCCTCGGGGTGCACCAGCAACTGGAAGGTGTCGTAGTCGATGTGGGTGTCTGTCGGATAGCCGAACATGGCCAGCAACTCGTCGGACCACTCCATCTCGTTGGTGACGAGGTCCCACTCCCAGATGCCGGTACGAGCAATCGTCTCGACATGGCGCAGCCACCGCTCACGAAGCCGCAAGGTCTCCTCCTCGCGGCGGCGCCCGGTGACGTCGGCGATCTCGTAGAGGACGAAACCGTCGGAGACCACCTGCCCGAGCCCGGGGGGACGACCGCCGGCCAGCGTCCGGGCACGGACCTCCAACCAGCGTGTGGTGCCGTCTGGTGCCTGCCACTGGGCCTCGCGGGGTTCGGTGTCCGGGACGACCCCGGCCAACGGCAACCCGGCCTCGGCAACCGCGACACGGGCGGAATACACCGGATCGGCGTCCGGCTCACCCCGCCAGTACCCGCCGCCCACCGTGCTCACCAGCCCGGCACCGTCGCGCACGACACCGGCAGCGCTGTCATGCGCGGCACCGGCAATGCCGTCGCCTACCACACCGGCGGCAATGTCGTACGCGACACCACCGCCGGTGGCCACCAAATCAAGCAGGGCCCGGTTCGCCCAGACCACACGGTTGTCGGACGTCGCCACCAGCAGTCCGGTGGATACCACGTCAGCCACAGAGCCGGTCATGCTAGCGACCAACGGATCTCCTCGCGCCTGTCAGCCCGGTGCATATCTCGGCTGGTCACGCTATCTTCTGGATCGCATGGCCTTCCTGATCGCATGGCGAGTGTAGCGGCAGCCAGGTGCGCACAGAACGTCAGGCTGTGGTAGCAGGTGTGTCCGCTGGCGACTCGGGGTCCGGGCCTCCCGGGTGCGAAAACATGATCGCTTCGCCTTTGGCCTTCTACGGCCCGGGGACT
>NZ_CAAAFT010000354.1:27765-29840 GCF_900634765.1 Candidatus Protofrankia californiensis
ATAGTGCGCCTCGCCGATCTGGGCGCCCAGCTCGAGCTGGGCGTCCAGCCAGTCGATGTGTTCCTCCTCCGAGGTGAGAATGCTCTCCAGCAGAACGGCCGATCCGACATCGTCGCGAGAGCGGGTCAGGACGATCCCCTCACGCAGCAGCGCACATGCCTCGATCTCGTGGGAACGGTCGGAGTTGAGCTGCTCGACAGCGGTCTCGCCGATACGTAGTGTATTCAACCGCTGGAGATTGGGTAGCCCTCCCAGGTAGAGGACCCGATGCACCAGCTTGTCCGCGTGACGCATCTCATCGATCGACTCGTCGTAGGTATGCTTGCCCAACCGCTTGTAACCCCAGTTGAGTTGCATCCGGGAGTGCAGGAAGTATTGGTTGACGGCCGTCAGCTCATTCGTGAGGACGCGGTTGAGTAGTTCGACAATTTCCGGGTCGCCCCTCACATGAAACCTCCACTATGTCAGCCCGACGACACAACCGGACAGGCACGGCGGTAACCCGTCAACAGTTCCTCGATTTCGTCGAGGCATCCACCGCAGCCGGTGCCCGCGGCACAGACGTCACCAACCTCGCCCGTGTCGCACGCGCCCGACTCAATCACGCCGCGCAACGTCCGCTCGGTGACAGCAAAGCACGAACAGACCAGCACCGCACCTCACCACACTCTTGGGAGACCGCCCTGACCCCATGACCCGGAACCGATGACTCACAGACGCTCTGCACAGCTGGGCCGATGACGGCGGACGCTCGTAGCTAAGTTAAACCTTCCCTAAATAAAGACCCGGGCACAAGAGTCCCACACGGGCCGATTGGAGGCAAGCAGGGGTGAGCAGCCGACCCACCGGTCTACCGCAACGGGTCGACCACAACGGGCCGATCACAGCCGTGGCATGACCAGCCGGGCATACGAGCACGCCTGGCACCGCTGAAAACGTCGACCGCCCGCTGCGGGGCGCGGTTCTCCACGAGATGCGGATCACACCCAACAGCAGGTCCGATCAGCAGCCCGGATACGGTATTGCAGTACGGTACGGTCTCGTTTCTTCGAGGGGGCACAATGTGCTGTGGACCAACCAAGTGAGTGCACATTGTCCGACATTGTCCGATATGGGCCGGGGATTCGACGACCGCGACGGTGACGACCACGATCATCGTCTTCCGTCAACGGCCGACGCTCCCTCTGTGACCATGGCCGATGCCCAGCCCATAGCTGACGCTCCATCCACAACCAGCGCCACGGCCGGTACCCCGCTCACGGCCGACGCAGCGAAACGAGGGCGTCACCTCCTCGGCACCGCCGGCTATGCGGTCACCCAGACCGTCCTGCTCAGCTTGTTATTCATGGTCTACCGCTTCGGCCGGCACGTCGTCGACGATCACCAGACCGAAGCGCTGTCACACGGGGTCACCGTATGGAACATGGAACGGCGGCTACACCTGCCCGACGAAGCAGCCGTCCAACATCTGGCCCTGCATTCCCACTACATGACGATCCTGATCAATGAGTTCTACTTCGCGGTGCACTTCCCCGCGGCGATCGCGCTGCTCGTCTGGGTCTTCGTCCGGCACCGCTCCGCCTGGCCCAGAGTTCGCAATGTGATCATTATTGCGACGGGCATGGCACTGATGATCCATATTCTGTACCCGCTTGCCCCGCCACGCCTGCTGCCAAGAGTGATGACAAACCTGATCGACACCGGCGCGATATTCGGCCCGTCGCCCTACGCCCAAGGCGACGGCTTCGCAAACGAGTATGCGGCCATGCCAAGCCTGCACATCGGCTGGGCCATCATCGAGGCATGGGTCGTGATCATCGCTCTGTGCAGCCGATGGCGTTGCCTCGCCATCGTCCAGCCCGTGGCCACCACGGCCGTCGTCGTGGCCACAGCCAACCACTACTGGGTGGACGGCGCCGTCGGCGGCCTGCTCGTCCTCCTGGCGATACAGGTCACCAGGCCGGCCCTGCAGGCCCGGATAGTCGCTATGGTGCGCCCCGCGGTCACCCGCCAGTCGGATGCCTGCGAGCCGGGATAACCGCCCTGAGCACGACTCCCCGGTCTGACGGCACGGG
>NZ_CAAAFT010000354.1:29875-33186 GCF_900634765.1 Candidatus Protofrankia californiensis
ACCGCCCTGAGCACGACTCCCCGGTCTGACGGCACGGGTACCCCGGCTCGTCGGCCCAGGGATGCGACAACTTACGGTACAAGAGCAGAAATCTCCACCCGCCGGTTGGCGGCACGCCCGGCCTCGGTGTCATTTGTCGCCACCGGATGGTCCCAGGCGAACCCCGCAGCCCGCAGGTGTTCCGCGGGCACGCCACGGTCGGACAGATAGCCGGCGGCAGTCTGCGCCCGCAACAGCGACAACGCCTCGTTGACGGCGCGCGGGCCCCGTGTGTCGGTGTGACCTGCCAGCAGCACGCTGAGCTCGCTCTCCCGCAGTACCGCCGCGATCCGATCGAGGTGGACGCGGTCAGCCTCAGTCAGCTCCGAGCTGTTCGTCTCGAACGTGATCCGGTCCTCGGCAACGGCCCCGACAAGACGACCGGTCGCCGGCTGCGCTGTGCCCTCTGTGCCCTCGCCGACCGGTGGGAGAGCCGAGGCCACCGATCGGACGGTGAGACGGTTGTCAAGAGTGGCGGCCGGCTGCGTCTTGCGAGCCCCGGCGAGGAGGTCGGAACCCAACCGGGTCACCTCGTCGCTGTCCCCCACGCTCCCTTCCACGACCACCGAGGAACCCATGATCGTCACCTTGTGCTCACCGGCAACCGCCGTAAGCGTGCGGGTCAGATCCGCAAGGGCGGTGACCGGCGGCGCGGCCGCATCGGGGTCGACCGTCACCTTCCCGGTCAGTGTGGCGGAACTCGCCGCGGCGGCAGCGCCGAGCAACTGCTCACGGGCAGCTCGGTCGGGCACGGTAGCGGTGACGGTGAGCGAGCCACCGTCGACCGCGATCACGAAGGGCTTGGCAACCACTCCGGGTAGCACTGCCGGGACGATGTGAATGTCACTACCCAACGAGACCGACCGTGCTCCGGACACCCGCGCCACCACCTGGCGTGCCGTCTCGGCGTCCGCGACGCTGGGGAACGTGCCGTGGACGGTGGCGTCCCGGCCGTCGAAGCTCACCTGCGCACCGGTCTGGCCGTGCGAGCGCACCGCCAGGACGGCCCGGTCGGAAAGCTCGTCCTCGATCGGCCCGCGCCGCAGGCCGAGCGCCAGCAGCGCAAGCAGCAGCCAGGCGACGACGAGGAACACCGAAAACGCGACAGGATGGGGCCGCTTCACCGCAACCATCTGGGCCAAGGACATCGACATGGTCTCCGCACGGATTCTGGCTGGGGACGCCTTCGGGACGCGCCACCGCCAACGCCTGCGGAGGAACGACCCAACGGCCGACGGGAGCACGGCGAACAACCCGCCGCGGGTCAACTTTCGCACATCGATATGCCCGTGACCTGCACCGGGTCGCCAATTATCCCCGGAGTGGCGCCACGAGTGTCATCCCCGGGGCGGCTCCACGAGCGCCGTGCGCGCACCGCCGGCGCGGACGATCGCGGCCGGTTGGGGTAGGTGTGGCTGGCGCCGGGGCTGCTGGTCGGCCGGACGGTCGGTCTGGTCAGCCGGGTGACCGGTCTGACCGTCGGCCTGGTCGTCGGTCTGGTCAGCCGGGTGACCGGTCTGGTCGACCGGGCGTCCGGGAGATTGCCCCTGTCCGTGCGCGAACCGCATCACGACAGCGGTTACCGCGGCCCCGAGCCCGAGCGCGAGCCAGCCCGCCAGCACGTCCAGCACGTAGTGGTTGGCGGTGGCTATCACCACGAAGACCGTTGCGGCTGGGTAGACGGCGCCGAGCACTTTGGTCACGCGGTGCCGTGCCAGGCGGGCGATGTTCCAACCGCACCACAGCGCCCAGGCGCAGTGCAGGGACGGCATGGCGGCGAACTGGTTGGTGATGCCGCCGAGCCCCTTGGGGGCGGCGCTGGAGTTACCAGCCCACCAGCCCCAGTTGTGGAACGACGCCATCGTGTCGATGAAGCCGGCGCCGGACAGCAGGCGCGGTGGTGCCGTCGGAAGCAGGAAGAACCCGGTAAGGCTGATCACGGTTGCGCACACGATCGTCCAGCGGGCCGCCAGGTAGTGACGAGCGCGTTTGCGATAGAGCCAGGCCAGGACGCTCGGCGTGACGATGAAATGGAGCGTCGCATAGTAGTAACAGCACGCTACGGCAAGGACGGGAACGCCCTGTAGCCAGTGGTTGAGCCCGAGCTCGATATCGAGGTGCAGGTCGGCCTGGATGCGCATGATGTCCCACCCGACCGCGAGCGCGTTGCGGACGGAACCGCCCGCTACCGACCGGGTGGCCGTGTAGGTGTAGTAGAAAACGATGATCATAGCGACTTCGATCCACACCACCGGCAGACCGTTCGACCTGCGGCGTGTGTGGATCATCCGTGCCCTCCCGGTTCCGACCCGGCCTGCCCAGTGGTCCGGTCGTTACGTCCGGGCGCATCTCAGGCGGCAGCCCTCGACTTCGACCATCACTGTGCGTGCCAGCCTTCTCGCCAACACCAGGCCGTCCGGACGACCGGCGGCGCAAACCGGGCTGTTCACCAGGGCGGCATCCGCCCCGACGCCCAGTGGCCGCTGGTCGACGACGTCGGGCCCTCCCTGCCGTCCACCCGCTACCCGATCTCGGGTGGACCTCTTGACCGAGGCTACATTGTCCACGCGGCCGGAAGGTCTGCGTTCTCCCACCCGGCAGGCACAACCAGCGACCTGACCGCGTGCGTTCGCAGCCGATTCACGTTCTCACTCGGCCAGCTCACCCGGCCAGCTCACCCGGCCAGGAGTCGACCGACCAGGCGCCGGTAGGCGTCGGAATCGGCGGGCAGCACCTGGGGGGCGGCCCGCAGGAGCTGGGCGTACCCGAGGTACGCGCTGAACGCCAGGACACCCCGCAGCCTGGCCTCCTGCGGGGAGTACCCGAGCTGGACGAACAGATCCGCGGTGTAGTCGACCCGGCGGGCGGTGACGCGTGCCAGTACCGGCGCGACCGCCGGGTGATCGGCGCTGGCCAACAGGGCGACCTCGGTCCGGTCCCGTTCGGCCACAGCGATCACGGTCGAGAACAGGCTGTGCAGTCGTGTGACCGGATCGGGTTCGCGATCCATCTTGTCGATCACTTCGGTCGTGTACCGGTGCTCCCACCGGGCGAGGGCGGCGACCACCAGCGCGTCCCGGTTGGGGAAGTGCCAGTAGAAGCTGCCCTTGGTGGTGCCGAGACGGACGGCGAGTGGCTCGACCGCGACCGCGGGGACACCGCCTTCGGCTATCGCGGCAAGCGCCGCGTCCGCCCAGTCGTCCGCGGAGAGCCTCGCCCGTTGCGCCACTTCCGTACGGTACCGTACAGTCCCCTTCCATACGGTACCGTAC
>NZ_CAAAFT010000354.1:33330-49116 GCF_900634765.1 Candidatus Protofrankia californiensis
CCCGTTGCGCCACTTCCGTACGGTACCGTACAGTCCCCTTCCATACGGTACCGTACGGAAGGGCGGACATTGATCTACAACGTGCATGAACGGACGGTTCCCTCTGCCGTGGCCGCATCCCTCATCGACGGACTGGCCGGGGACGACGACCGGCTGTGGCCGGTACAGGCCTGGCCGGCCATGCGATTCGACCGGCCACTGGGCATCGGAGCCGACGGCGGGCACGGGCCGATCCGGTACACGGTCACGGAGTACGAGCCGGGCCGGTCGGTCACGTTCACCTTCCACCCGCCGACCCGGCTCAGGGGACACCACCGGCTGGCGGCCGACGGCGACACGCTGCGGCACGAACTGGTCGCCCGGCCCGTCGGCTGGGGACACCTCTCCTGGCCAGTCGTATTCCGCTGGTTGCACGACGCACTGATCGAGGACATGCTCGACCGTGCGGAGTCGTCCGGCACCAACCAGGAGTCCTCCGGCGTCGACCAGGTCAACCGGTCGCACCGATGGTCGTCCTGGGTACGGCTCCTGCGGCGGCTGACGGCTCCGGTCCCGCGCCGGGCCGAGCTACCGACGAACGCCCTCCTCGCCCGTCATGCCTTTCACCGGATCGACTTCGCCGACGCGTGGAGCATCCGGCTCGCCCCGGGCATGCCAACCGACCCGGCGCTCTGGTCCCGGTCGCTGTTCGGCCGGTCGTTCCGCGAGTACGGCGCGAGCCGGGACGAGACATTGCTCGGCGCGGACAAACCGCACCTGGCCTTCCGAGCCTCGGTGCTGGTCCGGGATGGGGTGGTCACCGTGTCCACGGTGGTGAACCTGCGTAACCGGCTCGGTCGGGCGTACTTCGCGCTGGTGCGGCCCGTACACCCGATCGTCGTGCGGGCGACACTACGCCGGGCGAATCGACGACTGGCCGCTGCCGCCGCCTGCCCAACCAGCCGCCGTAACTACGCGTTCGACTCCCACAAGCCACATCCAGATCATGATTACGAAAAGTGATGGTGGAATGGGATGGGCTGGTCGAGTCGGTTATTCGAGCTCGGCGGGCAGAATCTCGAACATGTCCCGGTGGACGGGTACGACAATCTGGAAGTCCTTGCGATCGACGGTGGCGACCTTTGTCGCGCCCAGCCGCTCGGCAGTGGCGATGACCATGGCGTCCACCGCGTCAAGAGGCGGGTTGGAGTACCGGTACATGACGCTACGAGCGAAGCGGTTGCATTGCCGGTCAAGTCTGTCGTGATTCTGTTACCAAAAGTGATGCGCAACCGGAATATCCGGTCTGGTCAGGTCTCGTCGTGAGCGCCGGCTGGTGGCGCGTCCGGGTTGTGGGACGTCGAGCGCGGCAGGAGCCGGGCGATACGGCGTTCGCCGTCCAGCGCCGTGATGGCGGCTGCCAGGGTCGGCGCGTGCAGCTCTTTCTCACCGCGTTCGACCATTGTCTGCGCGGTCTGCAGCGTCCTACGAAAAACCGGATTACAGAAAAGTCAGATTACAACAGCCGGTCAACCGGCATCAGAAGGGAACGGGTATTCTAGGCCGTCCGAATCAGGACAGGCCCGAACGCAGGCTCCGGGTCAGCGGTAGGCGTGGTGGTCCGCGGCGCGCCCGGCCTCCTGGTCCTCGATGAAACGCCAGATGTCGGGCTGGCTGCCGTCCACATCGGTGAAACCGTATTCGGACGCGAGCCGACCGGAGGTGACCGACCGCTGGTTCCACCGGCTCCGGTCCGAATCGGACGCGAGTGCCGCGACCGCCCGGCCGACATAGCGAGGCGATTCGGAGAGCACGAAGTCGGCAGGGGCTACAGGCTGCCCCTGGCCCGTCCTGGACGGGTCGAGAGCGTGGCGCCAGGTGTCCTCGCAGACTCCGAAGACGTCGAGCATCATCTCCGAGCGCAGCCAACCAGGGGTGACAGCGACCGCGGTGGCGCCATGCGCCGCGAGCTCGTGCCCCTGGGAGAAGGCCAGCCGGTTCACGGCGGCCTTCGCCAGGTCGTAGAACACCGAGATGCGATAGCGCGACGCGTTGTGGTCGACCGTCCCGTCGGTGACCTCGATGAGAAGGCCGCCCGGCCTGCCGATGAGCAGCGGGAGCAGGTGGTGGGAGGTGATGAGGTGGGTGTCGATCGCCAACCGGAGGATCCGCAGGCCCGCACCGAGATCGTGTGACCAGATCGGGGTGTTCCACTCGGCTGGGCCGCCCTTGAGGAGTTCACCACCCCAGATGTCGTTGACGAGTACATCGATATGGCCGTGCTCGTCGCGGATCCGTGCCGCCAGGCGTCGCACCTGATCGGAGTCGAGGTGATCGACAGGGACGGCGATCCCGACGCCGCCGAGCCCGGTGACGAGCTGCGCGGTCTCCTCGATCGTCTCGGCACGTCCGTAGTCGGAGGTCAACGTGCCCGTGGCGCTGCTCCGCCCGGTGCAGACGACGGTCGCGCCCGCCTCGCCCAGGGCGGCGGCGATGCCGCGACCAGCACCCCGGGTGGCTCCCGCGACCACGGCGACCCGGCCGCGCAGCGCGTCCCGGTCCGGCGACCACATCACCTCGCGACCTCCCCCATCCCACCGGCGAGACAGACAAGCGAGACAGACAAGATAGTCGCGTGCGCACGATCGGGGGACCGTATGCACGCGGCGGGCGGGCGGCCTGCGTCAGCCTCGGTCGCGCAGGCCACGGAAGATCGTGATCCATGCGTCCGGCGGCACGAGGCCGACCACGGTCGCCGGGCCGACGCCGGCGGCGCGCAGCGCGCCGTTCACCGCGGCGGAGGAATGGCGACGCCGCAGCGAGGCGGCCGGGGAACCACCCACCCCGCTGAACCCGAGCCGCACAAGATCCTCGTACGCCGGAAGCGACCGTTGCGGCAGCAGCGGGGAGGCCCGCTGTTCAAGCCGCAGAATGCCACCGTCCACGGCGGGCACGGGCCGGAAGGCCGGCCTCGACACCCGGCCGAGCAGCCGCCATTCATACAGCGGCCAGGTGAGGACGGTCAGCAGGCTCCATCGGCCATAGTCACCGGTGCGTTTGCGGACGTATTCCCACTGGGTCAGCAATATGGCCGAACGCAGATGCTCCGCTCCCAGGCACCATCCGACGACACCGGCGGTGACGGTGAAGGGGATGTTGCCGACGACCGCGAACGGCTCAGCCGGAGGTGCGGCACGCAGGATGTCGCCCCGCACGACCCGGATGTTCGGGCTTTCTCGCGCCACTGGCTCAAGGGCGTCGGCCATGCGCGGATCGACCTCGTAGGCGACGACTTCCCGGCACAGCGGCGCCAGTTCGCGCGTCACGGCACCGGTACCGGCGCCCACCACCTTGATCCGGTTTTGTGACCGAACCGTCACGATCACCGTGTGATGCAGGGTGATCTGACGAACGAACAGTGGACGATACCGGAGCCACTGCTACCAACGGAGAAAAAGCCTGCCCGGCAGCCGATCCGGACAAAACGACAACCGCCTCGACCTGCTCGGGGCTTTCCTGGCTGGGCTCGACCCCGCATGGCCGGATCACCTTACGAGTTCAAGGTCGGTAGGCGTCTGATAGTGAATTCCAATCTTCCGATTGGCAATTCCAATACACCTACCGTATCCGGCTTCGCTGACTGTTACGATCAGGACCGTCCGACTGATGACATCAAGTCTAGCACTCAGGAGGGGGCGGTCGAGAATGGCAGGCGTACAGCCTACGACGTACATTCCCGAACCCGAGTTCGGAACCGGTGGATCCACTCCTCGTAAAAAGACGATCAGCAATCCCTACCTGCACCGCCTACAGCGCCGCCACTTTTTGCTGTTCGACGTCCTCCCGATTGTCGGTACCGCCGCCGCCTTCGCGTTTCTTGCGGTACATCCGATCGGTGTCACCGAACTCGCCCTGCTCTTTTCGATGTGGCTCGTGACCGGACTGGGCGTCACCGTCGGCTATCACCGACTCTTCACGCATCGTACCTTCAAGGCCGCACCGTCCGCTGCAACCGCACTCGCGGTCCTCGGCTCGATGGCCGGTCAAGGCGGCCTGGTATCCTGGGTCGCCTTGCACAGGCGACACCACGAGTGCAGTGATCGCGAAGGAGACCCCCACTCCCCGAACCTCGCCGGCGGCGGCCTGAAGGGTCGGCTTCGCGGCCTGGCCCACTCCCACTTCCTGTGGATGCGCCGCCACGAATATCCGAACGTCGTCCACTACGCACCGGACCTGATCAAAAACCGCGCCCTGGTCCGAGTTGCCCGCCTCTACTACTACTGGGTCGCACTCGGGCTTGCACTCCCCGCGCTCATCGGCGGCCTCGTCTACCAGAGCTGGGCCGGAGCGGTGAGCGGCTTCTTCTGGGGCGGCCTCGTGCGGATATTCGTCCTGGAGCACGTCATCTGGGCGATCAACTCCTTTCTGCACATGTTCGGCACCCGCCCCTACGAATCCAAGGAGAACAGCAGGAACGGCGGAATCTTTGCCTTGGTGACCTTTGGCGAATCGTGGCATAACAACCATCATGCGTTCCCCGAGTCGTCTTCTTTCGGCTTGAGATGGTACCGCCTCGACCCGGGCTACTGGCTCATAAGAATGCTTGCGCTCTGCGGTCTCGCATGGGACCTGAAACGCCCGTCCGAAGAGCGGATGAAAGCAAGTCTTATACCCAGGAACGGCAAGCCCGCCCCCAGTACCGCGACATAAGGAGCGAGCACGTTGAAGCCGAGTAAGGAAGCGATTGCCACATGGTGCCAGGAGTATGTCGCGAATCTCCTTGAGATGCCCGTGGAGGCGGTGGACCCGGACGCGGACTTCGACCGGCTGGGCATCGATTCCGCCCTCGCCGTCTCCCTGCTGATCGAGGTCGAGGAGCGCTACAGCGTCGACCTGGCTCCCGAGGCATTGTTCGAGAACCCGAGCATCAATGCAGTCGCCGCGTATCTGCATGCGCAGAGTCAACAGCACGTGGCGTAGTCATGACTGCATCAGTCGACATCGACCGTACGATCGGTGCAGCGGCTGCCGTCCGCCACCACTACGACGTCGGAAATGCGTTCTACAGCCTTTGGCTGGACCGCTCGCTGACCTATTCGTGTGCGATTCGGGAAGGCACGGACGACACACTCGAAACCGCCCAGGAGAGGAAGCTGCAGTTCCACCTGGACGCGATTCGCGCCGACCGGGCCCACAGCGTGCTGGACATCGGCTGCGGGTGGGGCGCGATCCTGCAGCGTCTGGCCGAGGCGCACCGGGTCCAGCGGTCCGTCGGTCTCACCCTCAGTGAGGAGCAGGCGGCCTTCATCCGGTCCCGCGGGTATCCCGACGTGGAGGTCCGGACGGAGAACTGGCTGCACTACGAACCCGACACCCCTTTCGACGGGATCATCTCCATCGGCGCTTTCGAACACTTTGCCAGAGCCGAGGACTCGTCGGCCGAGAAGGTCCGCCTGTACCGGAAGTTCTTCAGCCGCTGCCACAGCTGGCTGAACAAGGACGGCGTGCTGTCGCTGCAGACGATCGCCTACGCGAACATGTCCCGCGAGAACGCGAGCCCGTTCATCCAGCAGGAGATATTTCCCGAAGCGGATCTGCCGACGCTTACGGAAATTACCGCCGCCGCGGAGGGTATTTTCGAGATCCAATCCGTGACCAACGGTCGGCTCGACTACGCCTGGACGTGCGAGCAGTGGGCACGCCGGCTGCGCCTGCACCGCGACGAAGCCGTTCATGTCGTCGGACCGGACGTGGTCGCCCGGTACGAGCGCTATCTGAAGCTGTCTGCCCTTGGCTTCCGGATGGGAAAGATCTGCCTGTTCAGGATCATTCTTCATCCCTTCAGAGGCAAGTACTTCGACCGCCGCGGGGTACAGGCAGGATGACGTTGGAGACACACGGCACGGCGGCTGCTGACACGGCCAAACGCGCTCAGGCGCCAATCCGGTTCAACCCCTTCAGCGCCGAATTCCGACGCGACCCCCACCCGCTCTATCGGCAGCTTCGCAGCGCGCAGCCCGTCCACCGGACGCTGGGTATGTGGGTGCTCACGCGGCATGCCGACGTACAAGGCGTCCTGCGCGACCGTACCTTCAGCGCCGGACTCATACCTGAATTGATCAGCCGGCAGGCAAGCCGGCTGTCGCAGGACAACGTGGCGCGAATCGGGCGGCTGGGGAGGAAGTCGCTCGTCTTCACCGACAATCCGGACCACGCGCGGCTGCGCGGGCTGGTGAACCGAGTGTTCACGGCGCAGGAAATTGCCAAGCTCCGCCCCCGTGTCTCGGAGGTTGCCGAACAGCTGGTACAACGGGCTTGGGACGATGGCGGCATGGATGCCATCGCTGACTTTGCGGCGCCCCTGCCGGTTACGGTCATGTGCGACTGGATGGCGCTCCCGGACAGTCTGCGCGAACACGTCGGCCAATGGACGCATGACATCCGGTTCCTGCTCGAGCCGGGGCTGATGAAAGCCAAGGACTTCACGCGTGTATGCGATGTCGTCGAGATGTTCGCGCACGCCCTGGACGAAGTGGTCACCGAACGCCGGTCCCGGCCGGGCGACGACCTGATAAGCCAGCTGCTCGCCGCGCGGACCGGTGGTGGCGACAAGCTCGGCGACGAAGAACTCGTCTTCGTGTGCATCATGTGCTTCGTAGCCGGCAACGAAACCACGAAATCCCTCATAGGCAACGGCCTCCTCGCGTTGCTTCAGCATCCGGGTCAAGACGCTCGTCTCCACCGGCAGCCAGAGCTTGTGACGAGCGCTGTCGAGGAGGCTCTGCGCTACGACAGCCCGCTCCAGCTGACCAAGCGTCTCGCGACGCGCGACGTCGAAATCGGCGGAAAACAGGTACGGGAGGGCGATCAGATTCTCCTGTGTCTTGGCGCTGCGAACCGCGACCCCGCGGTGTTCAGTCAGCCGGACGAGTTCGACATCACCCGCGACGCAAGGGGGCACCTCGCCTTCGGCCACGGGATGCACGGATGCCTGGGCGGGCTGCTGGCCAAACTGCAGGCGGAGGTTGCCTTCGAGCACCTGTACCGGCGCACTGAACGCCTGGAACTCCTGACAGAGCAACTCCAGTGGCAGGACCACAGCTTCATCGTCCGCGGTCTGAAGCACCTTCCGGTCTCGCCGAGGAGCACCAGGTAACGGACCGAAGCATTGGAGTGAGCTCCGTCGAACTCCTCCGGAGGAGGGGAAGGAAAATGGTGCAGCAGAGAACGCTGCTTCCAGAGATCCTGCAGAGCCGCGCCGCCCTCGAGCCGGCCAGCAGGGCGTACGTGTTCTTGAATGAATACGAGGAAGAAAAAGCAGTGCTGACGTACGGCGACCTGCACGCACGAGCGCTCGCCGTGGCCGGGTGGCTAAGCCGGCATTGCAGACCCGGCGACAGGGCATTGCTGATCTTCCCGCAAAGTCTGGATTTTATCGTCGCATATTTCGGATGCCTCTACGCGCATGTCGTCGCGGTACCCGTCAACCCCCCGCGCAAGAAGCGGGTTCAGGACGCGACATCAAGCATCGTGAGAGACTGCGAGCCTTCCGCAGTACTCACCGTCAGCACGATGATCGAGAGTACCAGATCCTCCCTGGAGCCGGTCTGCGGAGCCCTGCCCTGGTTTCTGGTCGACCAGGTGGCGGACGCGGCGGATACGAGCTTCCAGCCGCAGCCCTGTTCGGCGGATTCCATCGCCTTCCTTCAGTACACGTCGGGTTCCACATCCGATCCGAAGGGGGTCATGGTTTCTCATGGAAACCTTTCCGCGAACCAGGAGATGATACGGCGGGCGTTCGGCCATGATCAGAACTCGACGTTTGTCGGCTGGGCGCCGCTCTTCCACGACCAGGGTCTGATCGGAAACGTCCTGCAGCCCCTCTACCTCGGGACGACCAGCATCCTCATGTCACCGATGGCGTTCATCCGCTGGCCGCTCCTGTGGCTGTCGGCCATCTCCCGGTACCGCGCCCACACCAGCGGTGGACCGAACTTCGCATTCGACGCCTGCGTCGCACGAGCGGCCAGGGGAAATATCCCGGACCTTGACCTCAGCTGCTGGAAGGTCGCGTTCAACGGCGCTGAGCCCATTCGACCCGAGACACTGCGCCAATTCACTGAAATCTTCGCGCCCTTCGGGTTCAGCGAGAAAGCACTCTACCCGTGCTACGGATTGGCCGAGGCAACTCTGCTGGTGACCGGCAGCCAGAAGGGCCGCGGCCCGCGCACCATTGAGGCGGATGTCGAAGAGCTCAGTCACAAGCGCTATGTCGAGACGCCTGGTGACCGCGGACGGACCCTCGCAGGATCCGGACTCGTCCTCCCGGAAGAAGCCCTCCGGATCGTGGACCCTGAAACGAGACGCCCGTGTCCCGCGAACCAGGTGGGAGAAATCTGGGTTGCCGGAGAGCACGTGGCACACGGTTACTGGAGGCGCCCAGAGGCGACTGCCGACACTTTCCAGGCCGAGTGTGACAGCGAGCCCGGTCGTACCTACCTGCGTACCGGTGATCTCGGCCTGGTGGTCGACGGCGAGTTGTACATAGTGGGCAGACTGAAGGACCTGGTGATCATTCGGGGAAGAAACTACTACCCTCAGGACATCGAGCATACGGTTCAATCGTCACATCCCGCCTTGAAACCCGGCGGATGTGCCGCGTTCTCGGTTCCCGGTTCCGACGGCGAGAAGCTCGTCGTCGTCCAGGAAATCAAGGGCGAGCAACGGCGGAAAGCTGACGTGACGGACGTCGCCGCGTCGATTCGAGCGGCGCTAATACGGGAGCACGAGCTTTCGGTGAGCGACCTGGTGCTGACCCTGCCGGGCCGGCTGCAGAAAACCAGCAGCGGCAAGATCATGCGAGCCGCCGCCAGGAAACGCTATCTGGATGGCGGGTTCGAGGTCTGGACGCCGGTGACGCCCTCGGCCGCTTGAAGGATCCGTCGATCAGCAGAGAGAATGCTGGACATGGCAGCGTTGAAAGCGGCGAACCCCGACTTCGAGCAATTCGTGAGGGGCATGGTTCTGAGCATGCCGGCCGCGCAGCACCTGGGTTTCGAGTTCGGCCGGATAGCGCCAGGAGACGTCGAGATCATTCAGCCGTACCGGAAAGAGCTCACGCAGCATGACGGCTTCATCCAGGGCGGCGTGCTCGGCTCACTGGCGGACTTTGCCGGAGGCGCTGCGGCCGGCACGTTGCTGCCGGCCGGATGGGTGAACATGACCATCGACTACACGGTTAAAATTCTGACTCCGGCGAAAGGCGAGAAAATTATCGCGCGCGGCCGAGTCGTCAAGGCGGGCCCCATCATGACCGTCGCTGCGGCCGATGTCTACTCGGCCAACGGGAGCGAGGAGACGCTGTGCGCCACTGCTTTCGTGACCATGCGCAATATCAAAGCGTTCAAGGCCTGACGGCGCGGAGAAGATATGCGCCTCATCGCACCGGCGTGAGCGTCAGGGTTTCGAGTCCTTCTGCTGCGTGCAGCGGTGACCTCCTGAGTTGCGCGTGGTTTCGGTGGTGGGACTGCTCGTACGGGAAGCCGTCATCACTCGCGCACCTTCCTCGAGCAGGATTCGGGTGACGGCCAGTCCGGTGCCTTTCGCTGCGGCGACGGCGAGGGCGACCTGGCCGACGGGTTTGAGATCCACGAAGTTCCTTATGTATGTTACCGACTCGAGCAGGTGAGCTGAACAATGACCGACAGCATCCTTCCCCACCACGCTGAAGAAGTGTTCGTCTTCAACCCGTTCGCCGACGGCTTCACTGACAATCCCTGTCCCCACTACGCGGAACTGCGCACCACCGCGCCCGCCCACGAACACCCTCTCGGATTCTGGATCTTGTCCAGGTATGAGGACGTGTCGAAACTGCAGAGATCAGGACACTCCGTTGACGAACAATACCTGACACACCTTCCACTGTGGAAGAGCGACTCCAGCACGCTCGGCAAGGAGAACCGGCTGATGCGCGGACTGTCCATCCTGGATCAGGATCCACCGAACCATACGAGACTTCGCCGCCTTGTCCCCAAGGCCTTCACCCGGTTCGTCCAGCGCTTCCCCTCGCCCGCTGTCGAGGATGTGCACTGGAATGGCCGGATCAATGTGCGTGGTCCCGCGAAGTTATCGATAGCCGTGCGGTAGCGAATTCGCCAGAGTCTTACCACTGTGCGCTCCTTCGGAGCACGGTTGGAAGCGTCTGGCGTCACAGTCAAGCACATCTCCGCGCTGGGACTCATCCACGGCTTCCTCACCTTCACCGGTGTGCCTGACTCAGTGGGAAAGGTCAGCCAGGACATGTTCGGTGCACTCGACGCGCTGCTGCCGTGACTGGGGAAAGCCTGTGTACCCCGTTCAGGCCTGGTCGACCGTGGCGAGGAACTTGTCCAGCAGTCCGATGATCGTCACGGGTTGTTCCAGGGTACTGGTATGTCCGCAGTTCGCGACGATCTGCAGCTGGGCGCCTGGGATGCGGGCTGCGATGCGCTCCGCCTTCTCCGGTGGAGTGGCCTTGTCGTCGGCGCCGACGACGACAAGCGTGGGCACCGTGATCCCAGTGATCTCCTGGTCCACCGGTGCGCGGTCGGCCACCCCGAGAACCGCCTTACGCACGGCGGCGCGTTTGCTACGGTTGAGCCGACTGACCCACTCGTCAATCGTGGTTTTGCTGGCGGGGTCGGCAAGGAAGGTGGGGCCGAACATATACGAACTGACCTTGCCCAGAATTGGTTTGATGCCGAACAGACGCAGCAGCCATGCCAGCTGTTTGTACTCGCGGACTTTGCCCGGGTCCTCGGGCCCGGCACTGGTGTCCAGCAATATCAACGAACGCAGCAACTCGCCGTGGCGGGCCGCGATGCGCTGTCCGATGAAGCCGCCCATAGACAGGCCCACCCAGTGCACCGGCGCAACACCGAGTTCCCGGATCAGGGCGACCGCGTCGCCGGTGAGGGTGTCCATGTCGTAGCCGCCGGCGGTCGCCGGGGTGTCACCCTGTCCGCGCCAGTCGACCGCTATGCAACGGTAGTGCTCGCGCAGGGCCGCGATCTGCGGGTGAAACATCCAGCCACTGAATAACAGGCCGTGTCCGAACACAATGGTCGAGGCGTCTGGCAGACCCGCCGGCGCCCCGGTGTCGGTGTAGGCAATCGTCACACCACTGACATTGATGGTCGGCACGGGTCCCTCGTCTCCGTCGGCGGCCAACAGCTAAATACCAGTGTAATAGATACGGGGTCGCCCGGTCCCGGTTTCGTCTGGTCCCGGGTTGTCGACCAGCACTTGCCGGATGCGCCGTTCTCCAGAACGGCGCGAGCGGATCCGTCCGTCGGACGCGGCCAGCGGGCCGAAGGCAGTGCGATAATGGTTTTTCGCGCTCGGGGTTCCTGTCGGATCCAGGAGGTCCGGGAGGCCCAGGTCCCCGGGTTACCGAGAGGTGTTTTGTGGAACAGACAACATCATCCGACGCGGACCAGACGATCGCGATCGATTGGCAGGCATTCGCGCAAGAACCCGGCAAGGGAATTCTTCCGCAAGTGTCCGCACCCGACGTGATCGGCCGACTGGTGGCGTACCTTGACGTGCACCAGGGACAGCAGGTACTGGAAATCGGAACTGGTTCGGGCTACAGCGCAGCCGTCCTCGGTGTGGCGGTCGGCCCACGCGGCTCGGTGACATCAATCGAGCTGGTGCCGGAACTGGTCACCCGGGCCCGTGGCTCGACGACGCGTGCATCAGCAACATCGAACTGTTCGTCGGAGACGGTCGCTATGGCCGGCCCGGTGGGGGGCTTTTCCATAGGATCATCGCATGGGCGACCCCCGAGGGTGACCTGCCGACCGCCTGGCGGGACCAGCTCGCCGACGGCGGGACGTTGCTGGCTCCCATGCGGCTACTGCCGCGCGCCGGGTGCACCGCGGTAGCGGTACTGCGCAGGGACGGCAAGACGATGCGCGGAGTCCGGTTCGTGGCCGGCAGCTTCGCCCCGCTCGACCGGGTGCCCCGCCGTAAATGGTCAGCTTCGGCGTTCGATGACGACCTCCTGATCGTGGTGGACAGCCAGCCCCTGTTCTGGATGAGTTACGAGTGGATCGCTTCGACTCCGCTGCGACAGCGGGTTGCTCTGGTTGAAGCCGCGCGGACCCAAGCCGTTCAAACGGACGTAGCCGAATGGACCGGCTCTGATCACACCGCGTTCTGGGCCTACCTGATGACAATCGCCCCGCCAGGACTGACCACGGCGTTCTGGTCGGAGGCCGGCGTGTGTGTGGGCTACAGCGACGACAAGGGATTCGCCCTCCTCGGGCTGCGTTCTGACACCATGGTCACGGCTGGGTCCCCGATCGCGGCGGACATCCTGGATGAATGGGCCGACCGGTGGCGCGCGGCTGGCAACCCCGGTCTGGACGATCTGGTGCCGGTGGTCCGTCCGGGCTCCACCGGCGACCTGCGGGTCGAGGCGGTGCTCCCAGGCCAGCCGACCACGGCAGGGAGGGTCGATGTCCCAGCCTGACGACCGGACCGTCTGTGGACCATGGCACAGGAGAGGCCCGGCAAGGTCACGACAGACTAAAAGCCCTGCTCAGAGCCATGATCTGCACATTGGCGCAGGTGGGGCGGATGAGTCGGCCGGTACGCCGGGTTCTGTGGGCCGGGGGGCGCGAAGCGATCCCCGGCTGGCGGTCATCTATCTCGGGCTGCCGTTGCCGACAGCCTCCAGCGGTCCACCCGCAGGCTCGGGCGGGCAGCCCTCGAACGCCTGCGCAGCTCCGGAACCCTGGAGCTCCGGAACCTTTTGACCTTGCTCCGAGTGGGGTTTACCTAGCCGCCCGGGTCACCCCGGGCGCTGGTGCGCTCTTACCGCACCGTTTCACCCTTACCGGCGTCCGAGGACACCGGCGGTCTGTTTTCTGTGGCACTGTCCCGCGGGTCACCCCGGGTGGGTGTTACCCACCACCCCGCCCTGTGGAGCCCGGACGTTCCTCGGCGGCTCCGCGTGAGCGGAACCGACGCGACCGCCTGGCCGACTCATCCGTGACCGTCAGCATATGCCACAGCGGCCACCCCGGCCTGCCCCGGTAACCCGCGGCGGGGATACTGCGTGCTAGGACAGCACAGCACCGGCTGTCACAACACACCTGGCACAACATCACCTGGAAGACGAGGGACGGGATCGGCCGTGACAACGCCCGGGGAACCCACCAAGAAGATTGATCACACCCGTCCGCTGCCAGCGCCGCCTGTCGGCGGAGCCGGGTCACCCGGTACCGCCGGGCCCGGGGTGACCGACGCCGGCCCGACCACGCCCGCCCCACCCACCGGACCCACCCCGCCTGCCGGACCCGCGCCGGCCGAACGGCGTCGCGGTGTCGGCTACTCCACCTACGCGATCACCGTCCTCGTCCTGCTGCTGACGATCACCATGATTGTATTCGTCGTACAGAACGACCAGCGGGTGAACATATGGCTGTTCGGTTCCACCCACAACATGTCGCTCGCGGGCGCGCTCGCCGCGTCGGCGGCGGCCGGCCTGGTGATCGGACTGCTGATCGGGCTGATCACGCAGATCAAGGTGCGCAAGGAGCTGCGCCAGTACCGCCGCGGCAAGCACCCAGCACAGCAGACACGCTGAGCACAGCAGACAGCACAGCACAGCGGACGCTGAGCACGGCCAACCCCGGACAGGGCCTCGATCAGGCCAACCCCGAGCCGGGGGCCAACCTTGATCAGGGACACCCGATCAGGGACAGTGGCCCGCTACTGTCCCGACTCGACCAGGTGGGCGGCGTGGATGCCGTCGTTGAAGCTGCGGAGCACCGCCGGCCCGTCCGAGTACCAGTCGATCGTGGAGATCGACACCAGGTCGAGGTGAAGCCGGTAGAGGACCGCGGGCGAGGCGTCCAGCGCCAGCAGCGTGAGGGTCTTGATCGGGGTCACGTGCGAGACGATCAGGATCCGTCCACCCGGATGCGCGGCCAGGATGCGGTCCCGGGCGGCGGTGACCCGCCGGATCGTGTCGAGGATGCTCTCCCCGCCGGACGGGGCGACCGCCGGGTCGGCGAGCCAGGCGTTCAGCTCGTCCGGGAAACGCTGGCGGACCTCGGCGAAGGTCAGGCTCTCCCAGGTACCGAAGTCGGTCTCGCGCAGGTCGTCGTCGATCAGGTAGTCACGGCCGAGGGCGTCCGCGGTCTGCCGGGCCCGCTTCAGCGGCGAGCAGTACACCGCGTCGAAGGGGACGTCATGCAGCCGCTGTGCCACGGCGAGCGCCTGCGCCTGGCCGACGTCGGTCAGCGCGGCGTCCACCATGCCGCTGAACCGCTTCTCCACCGACATCGGTGTCTGCCCGTGACGTAGCAGCACGGTTGTCGTGGGTGGTGCGGGCGGAGCCATCCAGCCCGACAGCCGGTTGGTGGTCGGTGCCGTGTGCGGCGCGGGTTCCGGTGACTGGGGTTCTGGTGGTTCCCAGGTACGGCCCTGCGCGGCGGCGTCCATGGCCTCGTTCGCCAGCCGGTCGGCGTGGCCGTTGCGCTCCCGCGGGATCCAGCTGTAGCGGACCCGCGGGAACTCCCGCGCGATGCCGGCGGCTTCCGTCGCCAGCGGCCGCATGGCCGGATGCTTGATCTTCCAGCGTCCGCTCATCTGCTCGACGACGAGCTTGGAGTCCATCCGGACGTCGACGTCGGCGGCCGGGTCGATGTCGGCTGCCGCGCGCAGCCCGGCGATCAGGCCCTGGTACTCGGCGACGTTGTTGGTGGCCCGGCCGATCGCGCCCGCCCGTTCGGCCAGGACCTCGCCGGTGTCGGCGTCCCGGACGAGCGCTCCGTACCCCGCCGGGCCCGGATTACCCCTTGATCCGCCGTCGGCCTCGACGACCAGGCGGCGTGACGGACGGTCACTCATGGTCGGCTCCTATCCGGTCGCTCGCTCACGGACCCGATCTCGTCCACAGGCCTGATCTCGCTCACAGACCTGATTCCGCGGTCCGGACGAGGATGCGCCGGCATTCCTCGCAGCGCACGACAGCGTCCGCGGGAGCCGCCGCGAGGTCGCGCAGGTCGGCACCGGACAGCTCCAGGTGGCATCCTTCGCAGCTCCGCCTGACGAGCTTGGCCGCCCCCACCCTGGCGGACGAGGCGCGCAGGCGTTCGTACAGGGCCACGAGGTCGGCGGGCAGCGTCGGCGCGATGGCTTCGCGTTCGGCGCGGCGTGCCGCCACCTCGCTGTCGATCTCGGTCAGCGCCGCGTCCCGCCTGCCCGCGGATGCCGCCCGCTCGGCCTCGAGGCGCTCCTGGTCCGCCGTGATCGCCCCGGCCCGGGCCTCCAGTCCCTCGGCGGCCTCCATGAGCTCGAGTAGTTCGTCCTCGAGCACGCCCTGCCGGCGGGTGAGCGAGGCGATCTCCGCCTGCAGGTTCTCCAGCTCACGGGCGCTGGTGATCTGCCCGGAGTCCAGGCGCTTGCGGTCGCGAGCGGCCCGGGAGCGCACCAGGTCGACTTCGTTGTCCAGTTTCTTCTGCGACCGGTTCAGGTCCCGCAGCTGGGTGGAGACCCGGACCAGGTCGTCGTTGAGCGCGGCCAGCTGTGCGTCCAGCTTGTCGATCTCGGCATGCTCGGGCAGGTTCCGCCGCCGCACGGCGAGCCGGTCAAGGCTGGAGTCGATCGCCTGCATGTCCAACAGACGAAGCTGGGTCGCTGGATCAGCCTTCATGTGCTCCTCACTGTGCTCCGCAGGCGTTGCTCCCGGCAGCATCCGTCACCGCTGGTCCTGCCTCCGCCCGGTCGTCCTGGTCCGCCCGGTCACGATCCGGT
>NZ_CAAAFT010000355.1:0-4452 GCF_900634765.1 Candidatus Protofrankia californiensis
GACCGGCACGCAACCGGGCGGAGGCGCTGTGCAGCCACGGCCATTCACTGGCCCAGTGCGCCACATCCACGAGCGCCACGTCGTAGGCGGCCACGGCGTCGAGGACGTGGTGATGGCGTCCGTCGGCGGTCACCAGCGCGTCGGCGCCGGCGCGCGCGGCAGCGGCGATCAGCTCCCCACCGGAACCACCGCAGACCGCGATCCGGCGCACCGGACGGTCCGGGTCGCCGGTGGTACGCACCCCACCGGCGGTGGCGGGCAGCGCGGCGGCCACGCGCGCGCAGAAGGCACGCAGTGGTTCGGCCCCGGCCAGGTCACCGACGCGGCCCAGACCACCGTTGCCGGGCTGCGGCGAGTCACCCGGCAAGTCACCAGACGGGCCACCGAGCGGTTCGACGACGCCGAGCCCGAGAGCGTCCGCGAGCGCGTCGCTCACCCCCGGGCAGGCCACGTCGGCATTCGTGTGTGCGCTGAACAGTGCCACGCCACCGCGGATGGCGGTGGCCACGACCCGCCCGCCCGCGCTCGTCTCGGCAACCCCGTGCACCCCCCGCAGGAACAGCGGATGGTGGGTGACCAGCAGCTGCGCGCCACGGTCAACAGCTTCCCGGACGACCTCGACAAGGGGGTCGACGGCGAACAGAACATGCTGAACCGGCATGTTCGGATCACCGACGGCAAGCCCCACCGCGTCCCACGACTGCGCCCAGGACGGGGGATAACAACGTTCCAGCTCGGCGACACACTCCGCCACGCTGGGGTGTCTGCGGTGGACGTCGGCCGATGCGGACGGCGGTCCAGACGGCATCCCGGAACAGCCGGCCAGGTCCGAACACGTGGGAGGATGCGATGCCGTCACCGCCCGGACACTACCCAACCGTGATCGGCGCGACTCCTCCGGCAGGTCCGTCGCGAGGCAGCGGACAACCACGAACCGCTGCGCCGTACCGTGACCCGTGCGACAGATGGGTCCAAACCGCACCTGCACGCTTATCCAGGCACACTCAGGTCGAAGGAGGCGCAATCATGGCACGTGCGCCTGCGGAGGCAGCCAGAGCCCAACCAAGGACGGGATTCCAACATGGCGGATGTATCCGTGAAGTTCACGATTGCCGGCGACGCCGAGGTTGTGCTGAACCTTCCGACCACACAGGCCGTACGACTGGTCGAAATGATCATGCATAACGTGGCGGAAGCCCTGACGGCGCAGGCTCGTGGCGGCCAGCCAGGCCAGCAGGGACCTCAGACCGGACCAGGCCAACATCTCCAGCCCAGCGTTCAGGGGAACGTGAGCTGGGGTGACACGCAGCACCGGGGCGAGCCGCCGCCATCGGCCCCGCCTCGCCGCCCTCTGTGACCGCTCCGACCGCGCCCGGCATCCCCAGCCCCGGCCCCGGACCCGACGACCTCGGGTCCGGGGCCGGGCCTGTTCCGG
Source organism: Candidatus Protofrankia californiensis (assembly GCF_900634765.1). NCBI lineage: Bacteria > Bacillati > Actinomycetota > Actinomycetes > Frankiales > Frankiaceae > Protofrankia > Candidatus Protofrankia californiensis. Next base: position 1,436 of record NZ_CAAAFT010000355.1, read on the forward strand.
CTCTGAACCCAATGCCCGGATGCGACAGCAGGTCAGATGTCCACGCACTTTTCCCAAACGCGACACAACCCTAGATCAAACAGGTACAACTCCGCACAGTTCATCCAACAGAAGGGATACGGATCATCCATGGCGGGGGACATACCAGCCGACGAACAGATCATCGTGAGGAATGTGTACGCACAGGCGAACACGGCACGTGACGACGACTCCGACCCGGTCGAACAGCCGTCGCCGGTCGACGAGTCCACGCGGGTGCTCCACTGCTACGGCCGAGTCAGCATCGTCAGCCCCACCATCGCGGCATCCTCCCCCGGGCCGGACGCCTCCGGCGCCACGGCCATCGATGCGGGCCATCTCGACGGGATCGAGCGTCTGGGTCTGGCAGCCTTCCGGTTACGCGCCAGCGCCGACTACCAGCAGGCCAAACAGGACCGTGCCAGGTCCGACGAGGTCTGGGACTGGGACCGGCCATGCACCGACGTCCCACCGCCGCGAGGCTCCTCCGGCGGCACCCCCGGTACCGGCGCCGGCTCCCCGCGGCAGCCGCACTCCCCCACCGGCTCGCACTCCCCCACCGGCCTGGGCACGCTGCCTGCGCTCACCGCCGCCCCGACCGACGCACAGGCCGGCCAGCCGGCCGGCGGGGGTGGCACCGGCAGACCCACCAGCGGCTTCATGGAGGGCAGCATCGCGATCGGCGTGGTCATCGTGGAAGGGCCAACAGCCGACCTGCAGTTCACCGCCGCGGAACGCACCAAGACCGTCGCCGAGATCCAGAACGGCCTTTCCTGGTACGCCACCACCAATCCGGCCGCGGACCTCACCTTCAGTTACGACATCAAGGTCGTCCGGATCGCCACTGCCCCGGACCCCGCCGCGGACGACCTGGAAGCGCGCTGGCGGGACCCCGCAATGAGCCAGCTCGGCTACCAACCGAACTTCGACGGGGTCTACGACTACGTCGACGACCTGCGCGACATCCACGTCACACAGTGGTCCTACTGCGCGTTCGTCACCAAGTACCCGCTGTCGTACTTCGCCTACAGTTCCATCGGTGGACCTCGGCTCGTCCTATCCTACGACAACGACGGATGGGGTCCTGACAACCTCGACCGGGTTTTCGCCCACGAGACGGGCCACATCTTCGGCTGTCCCGACGAATACGCTGCCAGCGGGTGCACCTGCGGCGGGGCATGGGGCCGGTTCGCGACGCCCAACGGCAACTGCGACGGCTGCGCGCCGGACAGCGTCACCTGTCTGATGCGGTCAAACAGCTTCGAGATGTGCCGGTACACGCCGAGCCACATCGGCTGGGGTCGCGGTGTGGGCGGCAATCCAGTCCTGGTGCAGAGCAACTTCGGCCGCGCCGGCAACTTCGAGATGGTGGTGCCGTCGGCGTTCGCCGGGATAACGCACCTGTGGCGAGACAACGACGCCGCCGGTTTCCCCTGGCGGGAACCGACGCAGGTAGCACAGGCCAGCGGGCGGATCGACGCGCTCACAATGATCCAGAGCCGGTTGTCGACGTCGGGAGCCCTGGAGGTGATCGCCCGGATCGGGGAATCACTGGTGTTCCTCTGGCGCGACGGTGGGCCGACCCTACGCTGGCAGTCCTCCGTCCACATAACCGACGGTGTCGCCGGGACGCCGTCGCTGATCCACAGCCGGCTGGGTCGGCGCGGCACGTTCGAGGTGCTCGTGCCCGCCGCCGACATCGGCCTGTTGTCCCTCTCACGCAACAACGACGTCGCCGGTTTCCCCTGGAGCCAGCCTGTTCTCGTGGCAGCGAACCTCGGCCATGTCGACGCGGTCACCCTCATCCAGGGGAACCTGGGTGCCACCAACTTGGAAGCCGTCGCGCTGGCCGGTGGCCGGCTGGTCCACCTTTACCGTGCCCAGGACGGCCTGTGGCGGACCTCGACGGTGTTCGCCGAAGGCGTGACCGGAAATCCGGTGCTGGTCCAGAGCGGGTTCGGCCGGGTCGGCAACTTCGAGGTGGTCGCGCCGTCTGCCACCGGCGGCCTGGTCCACCTGTGGCGGAACAACGACGCGTCCGGCTTTCCCTGGAGCGGCCCGACCGCATTCGCCACCGAACTCGGGCACGTCGACGCGGTCACTATGATCCAGAGTTCGTTCGGCCGGCATCTGGAAATTGTCGCGAGAGTCGGCGACCGGCTGTATGCGATGGCACGAACGTCGGACACATTCCAATGGCTGCCACCCGGGAAAATCTTCTAGCTTTCTCGAGGGCCGCCGGCAGCTCGATCATATCCTTTCGCGCTGCCGGCGGCCATCAATATTGGAACGGTTCGGTACTGGTGTCAGCGACACGTAAAACCCGGATTTCCGGTTCATAGCAGTGGATCTATCCACTCACAAATTATGACTGGACAACAAGCACGCCCGCTCGAGTACTTGCACCTGATTTATAAATAACTCAGAGCAGATCTTTAGTCAATGAGAATAGCGTCGTTACAGAAGATGGTGCAGCTCTGAGGGTTATTCAAAACTCCCCGATCAAGATCCGTAGCGGCGCTCTGACCTGTGACGATGAATGATCTAGATCACCCGAGTTAGAGACTTGGAATTGACTGACCAGATCTCCCCAGGCGCATCTGCGCAGGTCGTGGGCCCGGATAAATATCGGCTCTTGTGCGACGGAATTACGTACTTCCACCAGAAGGGCGTGCTGCTTGCGAAGACACCAGCGGTGAGCACGGCGATCGCGGTGGCGATTGCATGATCGCGTATAGTCACGACAGCCCCTTCGCGCATGTGGTGGGGTTCCAGTATCGCCCCCGGCGGTTGTGTCGTTGGCATCAGACCTAGATCGGCCAGTAAGGCGTCGGATGATCGTCGATTTGGTATAGATCTTCTTCGGGATCTTTGGTGCCAGTGCTGCGGGCATGCGGGCATGCCACTATCCCGGATATCGCTGCGGGTCAGCGACCCCCTACCGTCCTTTCGCCGGGCGGGGGTCCGGGTGGGTTGGTATTCGACGGGTGGTGCCAGGT
>NZ_CAAAFT010000356.1:0-2263 GCF_900634765.1 Candidatus Protofrankia californiensis
CCCACTATGTTTACCGCATCCACGGCCACTGCGGCCGTGTCGGCTGCCGCCGTGGGGGTGGCCGGAGCAGGGTCTGCGCCGGCCGGTGGTGGGTTGCGCCCAGCCGGCCGGGGCCCCGGCGGCACGGTTCTCACGCTGCCGGAGACCAGCAGCTCCCCGAGCCGCTGCGTGGGAGCGTCGATGACCATCCCCCGGCCAGAACCGGGAGCGAGGTCGGGGTCGGGTGTGGACAGCCCGGGGGTCGGGGCCGGGAGCCACGCTCCAGAGACAGGCCGAACCCGGCCAGGTGGCGTCCCGGACCTCGGCCCGCCACCCTTCTAAGATCATCCCGCCGTGTCGCACATCCGATCGCGGTGATTGAGGACATGAAAGTTTTATCGGCTTTCAGTCGCCAGAGTGAATACGACCTGAGTGAATACGTTGACTTATGTACAACGACTTGTGTACAACGCTTCCCGAACCAGACCGCGTGGGAGAATTGAACCTACGAATACCGCGCGGGTGGTGGACGATAATAAGCCTACGATGCGTTAGCCTGGCTGGCTGCTCGTGCCGCCAATACGGGAGTATCCGCAATCTTCTCCTTGCTCGGACTCTCCCACGACAACCCGCGTGGCCGCTTCGGCCGCCCGCACGCCATGACCCACTCCAGCGTCACAACGAAGTCTGTCCGGAAGTCGTGCTCGGCTTCTGGTAGCTCCTCCTCTACGACCTGCAAGTCATGCATGGTCGTCACAATGGTCGTCTGCTCAGTAAGCAAACCTGCTTCGGCAAGCAGCGCCACCTCGATGTCCGAGTACCCGCGCCCTTGCCGAGCCGTACGCCCACATGGTTGACGGCCACGCTGCCACAGACCACGGGGTCAACGGGCTGCATCTCGTCTACGCCGATCTTTCGGGCGACGCGCGCCGCGACAGCCCGGTCGGCGGCTTCCTCAGGCGGAACCGAGAGGTCGTGCGGGTCAAGGAGGTAGAAGGGCTTCGGCACGGCCAGCTTCGGCACGGCCATATAGACGATCTTACCCACCGCTAGGGTACGGGCTCGTACAGGAAGCTGCGCACGGTCCAGTACGGCCTTGACGACCTGGGCGTGCTCCCAAGCCAGAAGCGTTGTCAGCCGTTCGGCGGCCTCGTCCGCACCCACGAATGCCGGAATGTGGCCCCGTACCCCTGGCTCCACTACGCCAGACTGTTCAAGAAGCGACCACACCCGCTCGCGTACGGTCTGCTTCGCCTGGTCTATGTCCGCCACCCGTCGTTCCTTACCTCATCGCCATGAGGCTCAAGAGCCCGTCCTGTACGTCCTGGACGACCGACACGTCTCGCTACGGACGAAGTTCACGACTCGCGCCGAACACGATATTCAGGCCACCACCTCAGTTGACCTCGATCACGTCAATGGCTACGAACTCCTGGGCGGTCACAAAAACCGGGTCTCGTGATAGGGCTGACACTTGGTCTGCAGCCTGCTACACCGTATCCGGCCGCCCAAGTCACAGGGCCGAAGGCGGCGCGATCATATTCTTTCGCGCTGCCAGCGGTCACGGGTCACTCGGAGGCTTCCGGTCATGCGGAGGACCCGGGGGCAGCCGGCCGGTACCGGTGGCGTCCCAGGGCAGTCCCTCCGCCGAACGCTGCTTGCCGGCCAGGCGCGCGAGCCACCCGTCCACGAAGAGGTTCTCGCTCGCGGTGAGGGTCTCCCGTAGGCCCGCCGGAACGGCCTCGGGGAACACCCCGAGGACGCCGGGAAGCCGGGCCAGCGCGTCCACCCGGCCCCTCGGAGCGGCGACCAGGGCCAGACGTGGCGGCAGGACCACCGTCACCTGCGCGATCTCCCGCAAGGCGGTGAGGATGGTCTGGTACCGGTTGTTTCCGGCGGGTCCCCCCTCGGCCGCGGGACCGCCCGCGCCACCAGGACCAGGGCCGTCGATGTCGTCGGCGTCCGGCTGCGGCCCGGCTGCCTGCGGTGCGATGACGACCAGCAACTCCGGTGTGGGTTCGACCACAGCCCCGCCCTCCTGACCCAAGCCGACACGGCATCATCATCGTCCACGACAACCGGACACAAGCCCACCGGGTGAGTCCGGCGGGCATCGTAGGCCACTGTGGGCCGCCGTCAGCCACCGTCGGCCGCCCAGGCCGGCGTGAGCCGACGCGGGCGGGTGTGAGCCGACGCGGGTGGGCACACGCCAGCGGTCACGGCACTGTTCGCAACCATGCGCTGGCGGCTATGCGCTGGCGGCTATGCGCTGGCGGCTATGCGC
>NZ_CAAAFT010000356.1:2288-3765 GCF_900634765.1 Candidatus Protofrankia californiensis
GCGCTGGCGGCTATGCGCTGGCGGCTATGCGCGACGCGGCATCAGAAACAGCGACAGCCAGCTCAGCACCGAGAGCACGAACAGCGACGCAGCGGGCAGGACGAGCAGGAAGCCGGGCGAGCGCAACCGGAACTCGACGAGTTGGACGACAAGGCCGCCGGTGCCCTCGGGTAGCTGCGAGACGGCCCGTGCCGACCGCAGCACATGCCCGATCCAGCTCGCCAGCAGGGATCCGCCGATCCCGCCCAGGGCGAGCCCGGCGGGGACCGGCCAGCCGCCGTCGCGGCCTCGCCAGAAACCGAGGACGCCTCCGGCGAGACCACCGACGGCGCAGATCAGGGCGAAGTACACGTCGACACCGGCCTGGGCGTCGAAGGCGACCTCACTGCCGGCCAGCACAGCCCGGACGTTCAGGCGCGGGGCGGTCGCCGCCCACAGCAGTCCGAGGGGCAGGCCGGCGGCGGCCATGGCAACCGCGCACACCAGGCCGGCGAGGAGTTCGGCTCTGCCGACGACCCAGAAGCGGCGCTCGGGCTCCTCGAACGCCGGCCAGTCATCCGCAACGCCGTCGAGCCGGTCACCCTGGTCCGGCCGGGGCGCGCCGGGCTGGCGTGTACCGGAGAAGTCCCGCATCCCCGCACTGTGCGCGCCGCCAACGGTGCTGTCACCGCTCATGCGGCTCTCACGCCAGGCCGTGTCCGGTGGATACCGGCCATCTGGACGCCGGTCCGCGCGATCGAGGATCCACCGGAACGCCCTAATGCCGCGTATTACCGGCATGCCGCAGTGCGACGCTGGCCGCCAGTAGCGTGACAAGCGCCACCAGTGCGCACACCAGCAGGTCGAGGGCGACCACAACCCAGTCGACGGACGGCCGGAAGGCGGCGGCCAACACGTCCACCGCGTACGTGCTGGGTACCAGGTCACGCAGCACGTCGATTCCGACGGGCAGCCGGTCCGCCGGAATGATCCCGAGGAACAGCACGACGCTCATGCCGACCTGACCGGCGACTGTCGCGAGTTCCTGGCGGGGGGCGAGCAGCCCGATAGCCGCGCCGATCCCGGCAAGAGACGCGCCGGCCATGACGGCTACCGGCAGCAACATCCACAGGCCCGACAGCGGCAGGCCGTACAGCAGCGAACCCACCACGGCCGTGACGACCATCCCCGGCACCGCGAACGACGCATAGGAGGCGGCCGTGCCGAGTACCACGGCGCTTCCCGGGACAGGCAGGGTCAAGTAGTAGTCCAGCGCCCCGGCAGCACGCAGCGCCCCGAAGCGCTGCGCGAGAAGATTCAGGGCGACGAAGGCCACCACCAGCACGGTCGAACCCGCTACCACCTGCTCACTGGTTGTCTCGTTGCCGGCGTCGACCACCCCACGTAGCAGCAACATGATCCCGAGCGACTGGAACGCGGCGACGAACAGCAGGGGCACCCGCGCCACCCGGGCGCGGGAGAGCTGACCGACGTAGAC
>NZ_CAAAFT010000357.1:0-1082 GCF_900634765.1 Candidatus Protofrankia californiensis
TCTCGGCAGTCCGATCGACGATCTCGACGATCTCGGCGGTCCGGCCGTCGATCTCGACAGCCTGGCCGGCGATCTGCCCGGCCGCGTCGTAGGCTGCGGGGGCGGTCACGGGGTAACCGTGGTCATGTGCGCTCCAGAGTGCGGGATGCTCCGCCAAGGGCGAGATAGACGTCCTCAAGGGACGGCGTGGCCAGGGTGAAGTCGTCGAGGGCCGCGAAGGCGGGGCCGGTGGTAAGCCGCGCGAGCGCGTCGCGGGCGTCGGCGGCGTCCATGCGCGTGGTCCAGCGGCGGCCGCTGATCTCGGCCTGCCGGGCGAGGAAGGCGATCGTCGGGTCGTGGGCGGGTGGTTCGCAACGCCAGACAAGATCCAATCGGACGTCGTTGCTCACCGACGCCTTGAGCCGTCCGGGGGTGTCACAGGCGATCACCCGGCCGGCGTCGAGGACCGCGACCCGGTCGAGCACCGTCTCCGCCTCCAGGACGTTGTGGGTGACCAGCACCACGGTGACGCCCGCGGCGGCCCGGCGATGTTCGAGCGCCGACCACACCGCGCGCCGGGCTGCGGGGTCCAGGCCGGTGGTCGGCTCGTCCAGGACGAGTACCTCACGGTCGCCGACCAGGGTGCAGGCGACCGAGGCAAGCCTGCGCTGACCACCGGAGAGCTGCCGCATCGGCCGGGTCACGATCGGCGTGAGGCCGAGTTCGTCGACGACGGCGTCACGGGCCGCCCGCGCCGCGCCTCGGCCGAGGCCACGCAGCCGCGCGGTGGTCTCCACCGCGCGGCCCACCGGCAGGTCGGCCAGGGCCATGTCCTGCTGGCCGAGATAGGCCGCCAGCCGCGGCGGGATGTCCGGCCGGGCGACAACGTCCCACCCGAACATCTCGATGGAACCGGCGTCCGGCCGTATCAGCCCCATCAGCTGGCGCACCAGCGTGGTCTTACCGGCGCCGTTCGGCCCGAGGACGCCGAAGACCTCGCCACGTTCGATGTCGAGGTCGAGGTCGGATGTGGCAAGGACGGCATGCTCACCGACGCCGTGCCGGCGGGTGAGCCCACGCACGGCGTAGCTCAGCACGCGGCC
>NZ_CAAAFT010000357.1:1107-8764 GCF_900634765.1 Candidatus Protofrankia californiensis
CCCGCGGACGCGGAGTCGGCCTGAGGGCAGGTGAGGGACGCCTCCCGCCGGCCGAAGGCCACACGATCATGATTTTTTTCGCGCGGCCGAAGGTCACGCGATCATGTTTCTCGCGCGGCTGGAGGCGTTCGATTAGAGAGCCGGCCGGTATTACCTGGGTCGCTGCACCTCAGCGACCGGACGCGCGACGGCGGGCCCGGACCGAGCCGAGTATCCACAACGCCTCGACCCCGTCCCACCAGGTCAGTTTCTTGCCCTGCGCCCGGGTCCGGGCCTTGTAACTGATCGGGACCTCGAACGGCCGGATACCGCGGGCGAGCAGCTTCGCGGTCACCTCGGCCTCCATCCCGAAGCCGGCGGAGCGGACGTCCAACTCGCGGTACAGGCTGACCGGCAGCAGCTTGAAGCAGGTCTCCAGATCGCTGATGTAACTGTTGAAAAGAACGTTCGCGGCCAGCGTCACCAGCTTGTTACCCACCACATACCAGAACGAGAACGCGGTGTTGCCGCTGAACGTCCGCGAACCGAAGACGACTTCCGCCTCGCCGGCGAGCACCGGTTCCAGCAGCGCCGGGATCTCCTCGGGCGCATATTCCAGATCGGCGTCGCAGATGACGAGGTAGTCACCAGTAGCAAGATCGCTCGCGGTTCGCACAGCGGCACCCTTGCCCCGGTTCACCGGCTGGTGCACGACGACCACCCGGGGGTCGTCGAGGGCGTCGAGGATGGACCGGGTTCCGTCCGTACTGCCGTCGTTGACCACCACGAGCTCGATCTCGGACCGGTAGCCGACGTCGAGTACCCGTTTGACCGCGGACGCAAGTGTGGCTTCTTCGTTGAAGACCGGCATCAGGATGGAAAGCTTCACATCTGTGTACATTACGAGGTGATCACCCGCTGGCCGTTGACGACCACCGTCGGATGTCGCCAGGCGGCGGGCTCGACGAGGGGATCCATGGGAAGCCCTACAACGGCGGCGTGCGCACCCACCTCGATACGCCCGGACGGCCGGCGGCCGTCGAGCCCGGCCGCCCGGGCGGCTGCGGACGTCGCGGCACGCAACGCACCCAGGCGCCCGAGCCCGGCGTAGGCAAGCCGGTCGAGCTCCCGGGGGTCGACCCCGGGCGGCCGGCTGCCCATGCCCCCCGCGTCGGTGCCGTAGACCAGGGCGACCCCGGCCCGGTGGAGCAGCGCCGCGTTACGCCCGGGCGCCGGACCGAGCCCGGCGTGGGACTGCAGCGTCGAGATCACCGGCACGCCCGCGGCAGCGATCCGGTCGACGATCCGCGGTGGCAGGGGTTCCACCGGGACATGGGCGAGTTCGTCCACCCCCGCCCGCAGCGCCATCTCCACAGCAGCAACGCTCAGTGCATGTGCTGTCACCGGAAGACCTGCGGCGTGGGCGGCCTCGACCATGACCGCGAGCTCGGCCTGGCGCAGTGGCAGCCAGTCGGAACGGCCTCCGCGCCCGGTATCCGCCGCTGTCGCGGCGTCCCCGACATATACCTTGATCAGATCAACGCCGTCCGCGACGAGACCGGCGACGAGACCGCGGGCCGCGGCGGGGCTTTCGACGGCAACCACCGCATCGTCGCGATGGACGTTCCAGCTTTGCGCCTTTCGACCCAGCCCATGACGACTCAGCCCGTGACGGCCCAGCCCATGGAGACTCAACGCGTAGCCGCCCAACGCATGATGGTTCAACCCGTGGCGGCCCAGCGCATGGCGGCTCGTTGCGATCCGACCAGCCGCGCCGCGACGGCCGGCCGCGCTCACACCACGGGGTAGGACCTCCGGCCGGTGAGCGGCAATGTCGTGGGCGGGGCCGTCGGGCTCCCCGGACAGGCCCGGACGCGGCTTGCGCTCCGGCGCGCCCACCACCCGAGGGCCCGTGCCGGCAACCATGATCGGTGCGGCGAACCGCCAGTGGACGAGCCTTTCAATCGGCGAACCGAGGTCACGCACCGCGACAAGGCCGGCGCGGAGCTCGTCGTATCCGGGCGTGGCGGTGGCCGGCAGATGCACGTGGGCGTCGATGACACCCGGCCCGATCCAGACACAGTCGATCACGCGCAGGCCGTCCGGCAGCGCCACCTGGTCGCGGGGCCCGACAGCGGCCACCCGGCCGTCCACGCCGACCACCACGACACCGTCGAAGGAGCTGTCGGCGATGCCGTTCCAGATCCGGCCACGCAGGCCCACCCCCCGCCCGACCTCGTAGTGGGTCGGCGCCCGTCCCACCGCCAGTCCGCGTGCCGCCCGCAGCGGCACCACGGCCAGTACGGACAGGCACCCCGATGGCGCGTTGCCGCGTCTCACCGTGCCCTCGGCGGCAGGCAGCGATCAGACCGCACTGCTCATCCACACCACGATGTCGAGGATGCGCAGCGGTGTCAGCGGCGGTCCGTTCTCGGGGACGAGTGCGGACAGCCGGTGGAACTCGTCGGCGTTCTCCTTGAGGTCGTACTGCATGGCGCGGACCAACAGCTGCATGTACTCACGCCAGGACCGTCCGTCACGCGGGGATGGCGGGATGCAGCGCTCGTGCTGGTAGAAGATCCTGACCTTGGAGTCGAACAGCGGCACCAACGCGGGTCTCTTGCGGTGCAGCACCTTTGCGATCAACGACCCCTTGACGTCGCGGTCGGAGACGTCCGGATCGTCCAGGGGGTCGTACAGGGCCGCAACAAGATCAAGAGTGATCTCGTCGGCCTCGATCAGCTCGATACCGGGCGGGAGCTTGTCGAGTGCGCGCTGCAGCAACGGCGTCAGCGCCGTCAACGTGTGCATCCGGTCGACGTCCACCTGGACACCGAGCAGGCAGGGAGCGAGCAGATCGCCCGTGCACAGCAGGTCGGGGTCACCGTTGGTGGCAAGTCCGTCGTAGTACGGGTAGGCATAACGCAGGCCGCGCTTACGTGGCCCGAGGTACTCCTCAAGCAGGCTCTCCGCGTCGAAGACCTCCCGGGTGTCCATCGCCAGCTTCACCGCAGGGGCTCCTCACAGTCGTCTCGAAGTCTCACAGTCGTCTCGAAGTCGTCGTCGACGGTCACGCCATCTCATCACGTGACGACGGACAGCGGCGATCACCGGCTGTGACGACTTCCACATCGCCCACCAGCCAGCCCCATCGTCCACACCCATCCTCCTCCGTGACCACCACGATCTGGAAGCGACCCACCCATACGGGCCGTCAGGAAATCCGTTCGTTACCGTAAGGACCACACCCTCGGCAGCCCGACCACTGGTGTCCGCGCACCGGCCGCCGGGAAATCCGTTCGTTACCGTTAAGGGCCGGCGGGTAGCATCGGGCACTCACCGAACCCCGTGCCCATCTCCCCGAACCTTGTGCCCATCTCCGTAGGAGCCGACCCGTGCCAACCGTCCAGATCGTCCTGCCTGGTAACGCCCACTCAGGTGAGCGAGCAGTGACGACGGGGACGACCGCGGCGGAGCTGTTCGACGCGAACCGGTCGGTCATCGCAGCCCGAGTGGACGGCACTCTACGCGATCTTGCATACGAGTTGCGTGACGGCGACAGTGTCGAACCCGTCACCATCGACAGCGCGGACGGGCTCGCGATCGTCCGCCACTCCGCCGCGCACGTGCTCGCCCAGGCGGTGCAGACGCTGTTCCCCGAGGCGCACCTGGGCATCGGCCCGCCCATCACCGACGGCTTCTACTACGACTTCGGCGTCGACCGCCCGTTCACCCCGGAGGACCTCGAGGCGCTGGAGAAGGAGATGCGCCGGATCATCCGGGACGGGCAGCGCTTCTCCCGCCGGGTCGTCACCGACGACCAGGCACGCTCGGAGCTCGCCCACGAACCGTTCAAACTCGAGCTGATCGGCCTCAAGGGCGCGGCCGGAGTCGACGCCGAGACCGGTGTCGAGGTCGGCGCGGGCGAGCTGACGATCTACGACAACCTGGACGCGAAAAGCGGCGAGACCTGCTGGAAGGATCTGTGCCGCGGCCCGCATGTGCCCTCCACCCGGCACATCCCCGTCTTCAAGCTGATGCGCACCGCCGCCGCCTACTGGCGTGGCAGCGAAAAGAACCCGCAGCTCCAGCGCGTCTACGGGACGGCGTGGGACTCGAAAGAGGCGCTGAAGAACCACCTGACGATGCTCGCCGAGGCCGAGAAGCGCGACCACCGCAGGCTCGGCGTCGAACTCGACCTGTTCTCGATCCCCGAGGAGATCGGATCCGGCCTCGCCGTCTTCCACCCCCGGGGCGGCGTGGTCCGCAAGGTGCTGGAGGACTATTCGCGGCGCCGGCACGAGGAAGGCGGCTATTCCTTCGTGTACACCCCGCACGCGACCAAGGGACAGCTCTTCGAGATCTCGGGCCACCTGGACTGGTATGCCGACGCCATGTATCCGCCCATGGAACTCGACGAGGGGCAGAAGTACTACCTGAAGCCCATGAACTGCCCCATGCACAACCTGATCTACCGGGCCCGGGGACGGTCGTACCGCGAGCTGCCGCTGCGTCTGTTCGAATTCGGTACGGTCTACCGGTACGAGAAGTCCGGGGTGGTGCACGGGCTGACCCGCGCCCGTGGTTTCACCCAGGACGACGCGCACATCTACTGCACCCTCGAGCAGATGCCCGGCGAGCTCGACAGCCTGCTCACGTTCGTCCTCAACCTGCTGCGCGACTACGGCCTCAGCGACTTCTACCTGGAGCTGTCCACCAGGGACCCGCAGAAGTCCGTCGGCACCGACGAAGAATGGGCCGAGGCGACCGAGACGCTGCGCCAGGCCGCGTCCAAGCAGGGGCTCGACCTCGTTCTCGACCCGGGCGGCGCCGCCTTCTACGGCCCGAAGATATCCGTTCAGGCCAAGGACGCGATCGGCCGGACCTGGCAGATGTCGACGATCCAGGTCGACTTCCAGCTACCGCAGCTCTTCGATCTGGAATACCAGGCCGCGGACGGCACCCGCAAGCGTCCGGTGATGATTCACCGTGCATTGTTCGGCTCGATCGAGCGGTTCTTCGCGGTGCTGCTGGAGCACTATGCCGGCGCCTTCCCTCCCTGGCTGGCACCGGTGCAGGTGGTCGGTATCCCGATCACCGACGAGCACGTGCCGTACCTGCGGGACGTCGCCGAGCGCCTGCGCGCCCGCGGGGTCCGCGTCGACGTGGACGCCTCCGACGACCGGATGCAGAAGAAGATCCGAACGGCGCAGAAGCAGAAGGTGCCGTTCATGCTCCTTGCCGGGGACGCGGACGCGACCGCGGGCGCGGTCTCCTTCCGTTACCGCAACGGCGAGCAGCGCAACGGGATCCCCGTCACCGACGCGATCGACGAGATCGTCACCGCCATCGACAACCGTATTCAGGTCTGACCGGACGACCTGCGTCGATCGCGCCCTGCGCGCGGCCCGTGCGGTCAGTAGCTGCCGACGCTGGCTTCCGCCTCCCATTTTTTCCACGCGGTGTTCCACCGTTCGGCGGCACCTGCCTGCGCCGGGACGTCCACGGCCAGACGGGCGGTCCAGTCGCGTCCGAGTGCGGTGATCCGGAGGATCTCCTGGCCGTCCTCCTCGATCTCTGCCTGGTCGCGCGCGTAGATCCTGACCAGCTCGTGCAATCGGAACCACACACCACCGGCCGGTTCGGTGTCGGCGATGTCGAGCATCTGTGCGTCGATCAGGCGGTCGACGGTCCCTTCGGCGGTGTGCCTGTCGGTCTCCAGCAACTGTTCGGCGACCCGGCTTGAGAAAACCGAGAGGCCGAGCAGACCCAGCCGACGCAACAGCCGCCGCGCCTGTGGGTCGATCCGCTGGTAGGACAGGTCGAAGCTGCCCCGGACATCAAGGGCACCGTGGCGGAGTTCGGCCATCCGGCGTCGCTCGTCGACCAGTCTGGACACCAGGCCGGATATCTTCCAGTGGGGATGCGCTACCAGCTTCGCCCCGGCGACGCGAACGGCCAGGGGCAGGTAGCCGCACAGTCGCACCAGCTCACGGGCGGCAAGAGGGTCGGCCGACACGCGGTCGTCGCCGACGATCCGGGCCAGCATCCGGATTGTGCTGCCGGAGTCGAGCACCTTGAGATGCAGGCGGGTGCAGGGAAGCGCGGCCAGCCGCGCCCGGCTGGTGATCAGCACCCCACAGCTGCCCGAGCCCGGCAGCAGCGGCTCGATCTGGCTCTCGTCAGCGGCACCGTCCAGCATCACCAGGACCCGCCGGTCGGCCAGCAGGCTGCGGTACACCTCCGCGCGCGCATCAAGACCGAGAGGGATCTCACTTTCCGCGACACCCAGGGCGCGCAGGAACCGGGCGAGCGCATCATCGGGATCGACCGGGTTGTGCTGTTGACCATGCAGGTTCACATAGAGTTGACCGTCGTCGAAGTGCCGGCGCAACCTGTGCGCGGCATGGACCGCCAGGACGGTCTTGCCAAGCCCGCCCATGCCGAGCACAGCGGCAACAGGCATCACGGGAGGACGACCGGCTAAGGTCAGCCTCCGGCACAGCAGCTCGATCTCCTCGTCGCGACCGGTGAGATCCCCGACAGCGGCGGGCAGCAGGCACGGCGGCCTCGGCATCGCGGGCAACGGGTCGTCGACCTCCGGCGGATCCGCCGCGTCCGTTCGCGGGTCGGATGCCGCAGCCCTGGCAGCCCCAGGCGTTCTGGCGACCCCGAGCACCATGGGAAGAGCCGGAGCCGCAACTCCCCCGCCCGGCCCGGAGACCGCAACGACCTCGAGGCTGCCCTGCAGGATCGCTTCGTGGACCCGTTGCAGCTGCGCACCGGGTTCGACGCCGAGCTCGTCGGCGATGCGCCGGCGTACCCGCGCGTAGCACTCCAGTGCCTCGGCACCGCGACCGGCGTGCCACAGCGCCCGGATGAGCTGGCAGCTGAGCGGTTCGAACAGTTCGTTCTCGGCGAACACCTCCTGCAGCTCGTCGATCACTCTGTCGGCACGCCCCATCCCGATCTCGAGATCGGCCCGTTCCGCCAGCACACCGAGCCGCTGCGGAATCAGCCTTTCCCGGACACGCGCGGCCCAGTCCCCCGACAGACCGGCCAGGGGCTCGCCCCGCCACAGGTCCGCGGCCTGCTTGAGCAGGCAAGCCCGCTCCGCGTCGTCACCAGCCGCTGCCCGGGCCCGCTCCACGAGACGACGGTGCTGATGCAGATCGAGGAGAGCGGGGTCGGCGTCGATCAGGTAGCCGCCTCGCTGCCGGACCAGCTCGACCCGTCCGCCCTCCGCCTGGCGGGTATGCACGAGTATCCGCCGTAAACGGGTGATATACGTGTACAGAGCATTGCGCACCTCGGCCGGGGGTGAGCCACTCCACACCCGGTCGATGAGGAGATCCTGTGGCACCGGACGCCCAAGATCAACCAACAGGACGGCGAGCACCGTTCGCTGCTTCGCCGACCCAAGATCTATATGAATACCCGCCACTCGCAACTCGAGCGGGCCCAGTATAAGCAGTTCGACCACCCCATGCCCCCCATGGCCTAACACATTCCCCTGGGGAGCATTAAATACTGATAAATACTTGACCGTAAAGACTGTCTCACACCTGACATGGATCGATCACCCCGGACCCACTGCGTGTACAGCCGGACGGCGGGTCTGGTGAATGCCCGCCGGCCCCGGACGGGGCACAACCCGACCAACTCGGCCCGGGGCCGG
>NZ_CAAAFT010000358.1:0-1544 GCF_900634765.1 Candidatus Protofrankia californiensis
CCCAGCAACGGCTCAGCAGTAGCCCAGCAACGGCTCAGTAGCTCAGCGGCTCACAACAGCTCAGCGGCTCAACAGAACGGCGCTCGGATCGGACGCGGTGAGCGTGGCCGTGCCCGACCAGGTCAGGGACCCGGACGCGGGCAACGCGTCGGCATCCAGCATGATCGCCCGCTCGACACCGGTGACCGTCACCGTCGAACCCGGGTCGATCACGCTCGCCGGGGCCCGCAGCACCTCAAGCGTGGCGATGTCGTCGAGCCGCGTGCCCGCGGGCAGTTCCACGGCGGTGGCAACCGAGCCGTCCCGTTGCAGGGACCAGCCGGGAATCATGTGGTCGGACCGGTAGAGGACGTCCGGGGCACCCGCAAGCCGGACCCCGACCGTGGCACCGACCCAGGCAAGGCCGGCGTCAACCGAAGCGACCGGGACAGACGTGGTCTTACGGATCACGACGTACAGGTAGTTCCGCGGGTCGGACAGCGCCGGCGTGTACGCGGACGCCACCGGCTCGATCTTTTCCTCACGCCGCACCTCGGCCGCGGACACCTGATAAGTCCACCCGACGGTGTCCATCATCTGCTCACGTGCCTCGCCCGCGGCGAGCTCGTGATCGACGGCGAGGACGAACCGCATGCCGGGGTCGGTGATCACATCGCACACCATGTTGTTACTCGTGCACGTCTGCAGCACGGGGTGACCGTCTTCGTAGCGGCCGGCGAACGGTAGCGCCGTGTGGCTGGGACCCTGGTAGACCGCCGACCCCGGCACCACGGATCCGGCCGCGTCGAACTCGACCCGGTACACCCACTCGATGTCGGTCTGGCGTCCCCACCGCGCCTGCAGGGATGCGGGGTCGGCGCCGGTGCCGCCGTCCTCGTTGCTGAACATGACGCTGTACTCCAGCAGCGTGTGGCCCCGCCGGCCCGCTACCGGGGCCTGCGTGTGCCAGGCGAGCAGCGGCGTGTCGGTGTGGTTGTTCTGGAAGGGGCCTCCGAACTCCGGCAGTGACCGTCCATAGAGGATCGGGGCGTACGCAAGCGGATCCGGTTCACCGGAGGCCCTGGGTGCCACGACCGATACCGACAGATCACGCAGCACCACCGCGTGCGCGCCGGAGGTGGACGCCCGCTCGTCCAGCGCGATCGTGAGGGTGTGGGTGCCGGCAGAGACATGTCCAAGCTGGACGCGGCTCGTGATCGGATGCTCGGAGGGCACGACGACGTCGGTGGCCGGCTTACCGTCAACCATGATCGCGAGCACCGCGGACTCCGCGCCCCGGACCGCCCAGTCGACTCCCGGCGCCTGGGCGGTGACCTCCGCCACGCCCTCGCCGCCATTCTGTGACCGGACGGTCAGCGTGTACGGGGAGCTCCCGCGTCCCAACGTGATCGGTGTCCCCGGGCTGGTATCGGAGCCGGCATCGACGACATAACCGACATGAGTGATATTGCCGGCGCCGGCAATATCGGCGGTGTCAGGGCCGGCATGGGCGGCACCGGCGGCATGGGCATGGGCATGGGCATGGGCTGCCCTATCGGAGCCAC
>NZ_CAAAFT010000358.1:1679-6421 GCF_900634765.1 Candidatus Protofrankia californiensis
GTGTCAGGGCCGGCATGGGCGGCACCGGCGGCATGGGCATGGGCATGGGCATGGGCTGCCCTATCGGAGCCACCGGCTCCGTCGCGCGCCGGCGGATGCGCGAGCGACACGGCGACGATGAGCAGCGCAAGGACAGCGCGTGCCCGCCACGTCCGCACAGCTGTTACAGCCGTCACAGAGCCGTTCACCGCTGTTCGGGTCGCAGGGGCACGAACACGGCCGACGGACCGGACACGCCCGGTGGCGCAACGTCCACCAGCCGAACCGACCCCGTGTCAGCGAGGGCGAGAAGTTGCCGCGCCGCGGCGACCACGACCGCTCCGTACAGGCAGGCGCAGGAGTCACCCAGCGCCGCTGCCTCGTCCGCGGCAAGCGCCCGGGCACCCGCGTCACCGGCAGCACCGGCGGCGTCGGCCCGCGCGGCAGCGGCGTCGGCGGCGCGCGCGAAGGCGGTCCGGACGTCGGCGAGCGGGTCGCGGACGTCCGCGGACAGCGCCGTGCCATCGGGGGGAACCCGGAAGAACACGCGCACGGTCCGCAGGTCCTGGAGCAGTCCGAAGGCCTGTTCCGGCGTCCGGTACCCCGGAAAACCGACGATCGCATAGGTGTCAGGCTGCTCGGGCGCCTGCGCCGAGGCGGTCAGTCGCATCCTCGCCGCCCTCAGGTAGCCCTCGACCGTCTCCTGCGGTGGCGGGCCCAGCAGGACAGCGTCCGCGGGCATCTCCTCGACCGGACCAGGGACGGCGACCGGACCGGAGACCACGGCCGGGGCAACGGCGGCGACGGTGGCAGCATCAACGGCAGCGGCCCGCCGTCGTGCTCGCCAGCCCGGCGGCCGGATCCGCATGCTCCCCCATGGCAGGCAACGCCAGCTGTGTGCGGCCGACCTGCCCGAGATCGCGTCCGCCGGCCGGCCCTCGCGCCAGTGCGGCGATCGCGCTCACCCCGATCACCGAGACCGCACCCAGCACCATCACCCGCATGCTCCGTTCGACGACGAGGGAGCCGCCAAGGCCCCGGCGGGCCGCGGTAGTCTCCACGACCGGGTCACCCTTATCACCGTACGGCACCATCCCGTTACTGTGCGACCTGGCAAGCTCATCGCTGAAACCACTGCCACCGCTGGCCGTATCGCTCGTCCGCGCGCCCAGCGTGGCTCGCATGCTCAAGGCTGTAGTCCGAATGCCCAGAACCCGAGCAGCGAGTGTGTCCAGTACTCGACCTGCGACCGGCAGCACACGTTCGTCCAGGCGATCCAATGTGACGAGCACACCCCGCACAAACCCGGCGACAGCCCGTCCCGTCCGGAGCTTCCCAGTACGGCCTCTGGCCCCGATCCAGCCCTTGGCGAGCTGGATTTTGGCACGCTGACGCTTCAGGGCCTGGAACGTGACCGCCGGGCGACCGGTAACGGTCACGACTGCCGCCGGAGAACGGCCACCGCCTCCGCCAGATCAGGTGGATCAGGGCTGGTGAACGTCACCCACCGGCCGTCCCCGGGATGGGCGAAGGACAGTTGGGCGGCATGCAGCCACTGCCGGGTCAGCCCGAGCCTGCCGGCGAGGACAGGATCAGCGCCGTAGGCGAGATCACCGACGCAGGGATGCCGCAACGCCGACATGTGCACGCGGATCTGATGGGTCCGTCCGGTCTCCAGCCGTACCGACAGCAACGACGCGGCCCGGAACGCCTCTTCGGTGTCATAGTGCGTGATGCTGGGTTTTCCGTCCGCGACCACGGCGAACAGGCCGGACTTGCGCGGATGACGATCGATCGGCGCGTCCACCGTGCCGCTGGACGGATCAGGATGCCCCTGCACCAGAGCACGGTAGATCTTTTCGACCTCACGGTCCCGAAAAGCCCGCTTCAACACGGTGTAGGCGTGCTCACTTTTCGCGACAACCATGATGCCCGTCGTACCGACGTCGAGGCGGTGGACGACTCCCTGGCGTTCCGCGGCACCGCTGGTCGCGACACGGTAACCCGCGGCGGCAAGCCCGCCGATCACGGTCGGACCGGTGAAGCCGGGCGCGGGGTGCGCGGCCACCCCGACCGGCTTGCTCACGACCACGATGTCGTCATCGTCGTGGATCACCTGCAGGCCGGGTACCGGATCAGCCTCCACCCGCACCGGATTCGGCGGTGGCGGCAGTTCGACGTCGAGCCACACCCCGCCACTGACCCGGTCGGACCGACCGCGTACGGTTCCGTCCACGCTGGCATGGCCAGCGTCGACAAGCTGGGCCGCGGCCGTCCGGGATAACCCGAACATCCGCGCGATCACCGCGTCTAGGCGCAGGCCGTCGAGCCCATCGGGGACCACGAGAGCACGCCTGTCCCCCACCCTGTCCCCTATTCTGGTCACCTTGCCGGTCCCGCTACTACCTGTCACGGTCGCCGGCACCCGCCGCCTGCTGCCCGTCGGGACCCCGCCGCCCCTCGGAACCCTCCGGCCCGTCCAGGTCGTCCCGCTGCCCGTCCAGACCGACACCGCGGGCTCCCAGGATGACCGCGAGAACCCCGCCGATCACGATTGCCGAGTCCGCGATGTTGAAGACCGGCCAGTGGTGCAGGTGGATCCAGTCCACCACATGCCCGCGCAGCGGAGCCGGCGCGCGGAAGATCCGATCGGTGAGGTTGCCCAGGGCTCCACCGAGCAGCAGCCCGAGCACGACCGCCCACGGCAGCGACTTCAACGTCCGGGCGGTTCGCGCGATGACCACGACAACCACCAGGGCGACGATGCTGAACAGCACGGTCGCACCGCCGGCAAGGCTGAATGCGGCCCCCGGGTTGCGGGTCAGCCGAAGGTCGAGCAGGCCGGGAACCAGGTCGACCGGGGCCCGGTTCGACAGATGCGCCACAGCGACGATCTTCGTGACCACATCGATGGTGACGACCGCAAGGCCAGCACCGGCCAGCGTGGCCACCGCACGCGGCGATCGACGCACCGGCTGTGGTCCACCTCTGTTGGTGCGGCTCCTGTTGATGCGGTTCCCCTCGTGGGCCGGCGAAGCATCGGGGTCCGGAGCACCCGGATCATCCAGGCCCGGGACGGGTCCCCTGCTTTCCACCCCGGCAGTCACATCCCCACCGGTCCCGCCCGTGGACGACGTCTCCCACACCCGACCCACTCTACGGCCAGAACACACCATGACCGTCGGCCCCCGGCCACGCTCCGCCTGCCGGAAGTCATGCCCGACCAGCCAACGGCCATCCCCGCCCCGTCAGAAGACCTTCACGACAAGGCGGATTTCGCTCTCGGTTTCCACACCCTCACGGTCGGGCCGAAGTTAACAAGACGGCCGTTCCCGCAAAGATGGCTGACGGCAAGGTTGTTGCTGTGCCCTCATGATCGGTCTGGGGTTGGCGAGCGGAGGCGACAGCGTACACGTCTCGATCTTTACCGAGGGCGCACCGCTGCGACCCGACCCTCACCAGAACCCTCGACCACGCCCTGCACTCGGAAGACGTGGGTGGAAACCGTCGTCATCGCAGCGGTTTCCACCCACGCCTTCCGGATCTGTAGGTAGATTTCGTCGTCATCGCAGCGGTTTCCACCTACTGGCCCGGGGAGCCATGCCTCCGGCTGCGCGGAAAGAGCATGATCGCGCAGCCTTCGGCTCTCTGCTCCAGGACATAATCGCTGCCACGGTTGGGGACAAAGGGGGATCGGGTTGAGCATCGTGGCGGATATTCCGGGCGTCCTGTGGGGTGCCGTCGCAGCCGCGGCGGACCTGTGGTGGCACCTGGCGTCCGGGCAACTGCTGGGCTGGGTCGGGGTGGTCCTGGCCGTCGGCGTGGCGCTCGGCCTCGCCGGGCATGTGGACCGGCGGATCGAGCGGGGACGGTTCTACCTCACCCGCAGGCTGAACGGCTACCGCAGACACGGCGACTACGTGGGCGGCCACGAGTGGAAGGCCCGGCGGAGGCGATGGCTCGCCGAGACCGGCAAGCGTCCGTGTCACATCTGCGGAAAGCCGTGGCGGGACGGACCCTCGGGCGTCGGCTACCACGCACACCATGTCGACTACTTCCGGGCCGGCTCGGGTCACGAGTCCGACCGCGACCTGGTCCCCATCTGTCACCGCTGCCACACCCGCGTCCACAAGGTCGACCGTTACCTCGGGCCGTTCGGCACCCGCGCGCTGGGACTGTCGCTGCGGCGCTGCACCGGTATTGTCCGCGCTGTCCACTGGCCGGTCCGGGTGCTGCGGGGCGGCTCCGAAACCGTGCCCGTGCCCGCGGCACGCCGCCGACCGCGGCGACGCCCGGTGAGCCGCCGGCGTGCCGCTGCCGGGACGCCGCCGGCGCGGGGCACGGTCCGCCGCAGCCGTCCCGTGCCGGACGACGTCGAGCACCAAGATCGTCCGATGGGCGCTGGCAGGTCCCGAACCGGCGGTTAGGCCCCGACCTGCCGGCAGACCCTGAACCCGCCGACGGTTCCTGAAGGTAGCGGCAACTCCTGAACCCTGCCGGCAGTCCTGGGCAGACGGTCAGGTCCTGAACCCACCGGTGCTTCTGAACCAGCCCGGCAGGTCCTGAACCGGCCCGGCAGGGGGCCGCCGGATGCTCCGCCTCATCCATTACGCTTGTTACAGCGGACGGCGTTGACGGGACAAGTAGCGGCGGGCGCAGCCAGGGACGACCGGTTGAGACGGCGTCCAGCGAGCCGGGGACGGTGCAAGCCCGGCGGCCAGCGCGCTGTGAAGATCACCCCCGAGCCGCCGGGAGAACAGGGC
>NZ_CAAAFT010000359.1:0-602 GCF_900634765.1 Candidatus Protofrankia californiensis
GCGGCCAGCGCGCTGTGAAGATCACCCCCGAGCCGCCGGGAGAACAGGGCCGGTGCGCCCCTAGTAGATCCGGCACCGCAGGCGAAGAGTGGTCGCCCAGGCCGCCGCACACCGGCGTCCCGGGAGGCAAGGAGGGTGGTACCGCGGTACCACCGCGCCCCGGTGAACGCCGGGTACCGCGGGGTGTCGTCCCTCCGTTGGAGCTCGAACCCGACGGAGACCTGCCATGCCGACCCAGCCGACCCAGCCGACCCAGCCGGCTCAGCCCGCCCAGTCGGCTCAGCCGACTCAGCCCACCCAGTCGGCACCGGTGTTCCCACCGCTGCCGACCCAGGTCGACCTGCCCGCTGCCGAACGCGAGATGCTCGCGCGCTGGAAGGATCTGAAGGTCTTCCAGCGTTCCCTGGACGCGACCGCGAACGGGCCGCGGTGGGTCTTCTACGAGGGTCCCCCGACCGCCAACGGCAGGCCGGGCGCCCATCACGTCGAGGCGCGCGTCTTCAAGGACCTCTTCCCCCGCTTCCGCACGATGCGGGGCTTTCATGTTCCGCGCCGCGCCGGCTGGGACTGCCACGGCTTGCCCGTCGAGCTCGCCGTAGAAA
>NZ_CAAAFT010000359.1:730-1188 GCF_900634765.1 Candidatus Protofrankia californiensis
GTTCCGCGCCGCGCCGGCTGGGACTGCCACGGCTTGCCCGTCGAGCTCGCCGTAGAAAAGGAGCTGGGTTTCACCAGCAAGAGCGACATCGAGGACTTCGGCATCGCCGAGTTCAATGCCCGCTGCCGCGAGTCGGTGCTGCGTCACGTCGCCGACTTCTCCCGGATGACCGAGCGCATGGGCTACTGGTGCGATCTGGACAACGCCTACCGCACCATGGACACCCCCTACATCGAGAGCGTCTGGTGGTCCCTCAAGCAGATCTTCGACAAGGGGCTGCTCGTCGAAGACCACCGGGTCACCCCGTACTGCCCGCGTGACGAAACACCCCTGTCCGACCACGAGGTCTCTCA
Source organism: Candidatus Protofrankia californiensis (assembly GCF_900634765.1). Classification (NCBI taxonomy): domain Bacteria; kingdom Bacillati; phylum Actinomycetota; class Actinomycetes; order Frankiales; family Frankiaceae; genus Protofrankia; species Candidatus Protofrankia californiensis. The sequence goes on from NZ_CAAAFT010000359.1 coordinate 1,084, forward strand.
GGGATACGCGGACGTGGTCGATCCGTCGGTGTACGTCCGGTTCCCGGTGACCTCCGGTCCGCTTGCTGAGGCGGGCGTGAACCTGCTGGTCTGGACTACCACCCC
>NZ_CAAAFT010000359.1:1476-3504 GCF_900634765.1 Candidatus Protofrankia californiensis
CCCCGGCCACGGCAACAACCGCAACCACGGCAACCACGGCAACGGTCGCGCACTCGGTGGTCCTTGCCGACTATGTCACCACGACCGACGGCACCGGCCTGGTCCACCAGTCCCCAGCCTTCGGCGCCGAGGACCTCGCCGTCGCCCGCGTGTACGGGCTGCCCGTGGTCAACCCGGTGGGCCGCGACGGCCGGTTCGCCGCCGACCTCCCGCTGGTCGGCGGGGTCTTCTTCAAGGACGCCAACGCGGCCCTCATCGACGACCTGCGCTCCCGCGGGGTGCTGTGGCGGGCCGAGGACTACGCCCACAGCTACCCGCACTGCTGGCGCTGCCACACACCGCTGATCTACTATCCGCTGCCGTCCTGGTACATCCGCACGACCGCGATCGCCGGCCGGCTGCTGGAGGAGAACGAACGCACCGACTGGCACCCACAGCGGATCAAGAATGGTCGTTACGGAGAGTGGCTACGAGGCAACGTCGACTGGGCGCTGTCACGCAACCGCTACTGGGGCACGCCGCTGCCCATCTGGCGCTGCACCGCCGATCCGACCCATCTGACCTGCGTCGGGTCGCTGCTGGAGCTGTCCTCCCTGGCCGGGCGTGACCTGTCCGCGCTCGACCCGCACCGGCCGTTCGTCGACGAGGTCACGATCGCCTGCCCGACCTGCTCGGCGGTGGCGCGCCGCGTCCCCGACGTGATCGACGTCTGGTACGACAGCGGCGCGATGCCGTTCGCCCAATGGGGCGCGCCGCACCGCAACCGCGAGGAGTTCGAGGGCCAGTATCCGGCGCAGTACATCTGCGAGGCCATCGACCAGACCCGCGGCTGGTTCTACACGCTGATGGCCGTCGGGACGCTGGTGTTCGACCGCTCGGCGTACGAGACCGTGCTCTGCCTCGGCCTCCTCCTCGACGCCGAGGGCCGCAAGATGAGCAAGCATCTGGGCAACGTCCTCGACCCGTTCGAGCTGTTCGAACGGCACGGGGCGGACGCGGTGCGCTGGCTGATGCTCGCGGCCGGCTCGCCGTGGACGGACCGCAGGGTCGGCCACGAGGCGCTTGAGGACATCGTCCGCAAGGTGTTGCTGACCTACTGGAACACCGCGTCGTTCTTCGTCCTGTACGCGAACGCCGCCGGCTGGGCGCCGGGGGGTGCACCCGCCGCCGAACCGCAGGCCCGGCCGGTGCTCGACCGCTGGGCCCTGTCGGAGCTGCACGCCACCATCACCGAGGTCACCGAGGCGCTGGACGCGTTCGACTCGCTGCGCGCCGGGCGCCGCCTGACCCGCTTCATCGACGACCTGTCCAACTGGTACGTGCGCCGCTCCCGGCGGCGGTTCTGGGAGGCCGATCCGGACGCCCTGGAGACCCTCTACACGTGCCTGGACGGCGTGACCCGGCTGATGGCCCCCTTCACCCCGTTCCTCACCGACACGTTGTGGTCGAAGCTGGTCGCCGGCGTCCGGGTGGACGCCCCGGACTCGGTCCACCTCGCCGACTGGCCGGTCCCGGTGCCCGACCTCGTGGACGCATCGCTTGCCGCCCGGATGGATCTGGTGCGGCGGGTGGTCGAACTCGGCCGGGCGGCACGGGCGAGCAGCGGTGTGCGGACCCGCCAGCCGCTGGCACGCGCGGTCGTGGCCGCCCCCGAGTTCGCCGGGCTCTCCCCGGACCTGCGCGCGCAGATCGCCGAGGAGCTCAACGTCACCACCGTCGAGGCCGCCACCGCCGACGTGGTCGACGTCACCGTGAAGCCGAACTTCCGGACGCTGGGCCGCCGGTTCGGCAAGCGAACCCCGCTGGTCGCGGCGGCCGTCGCCGGCGCGGGCCGGCCGGTGGACGGCCGGCTCACCGTCGAGGTGGACGGCGAACGGATCGAGCTCGCCGGTGACGATCTCATCATCGCCGAGACCCCGCGACAGGGATGGGCCGTGACGTCGGAGTCGGGGCTGTCCGTGGCCCTCGACCTGGAGATCACCCCCGAACTGCGGCGGGCCGGTATCGCCAGGGACGTGGTGCGGATCC
>NZ_CAAAFT010000359.1:3529-8747 GCF_900634765.1 Candidatus Protofrankia californiensis
GGACATCACCGACCGGATCGGCGTCCGCTGGACGGCGGACACGCCGCAGACGGGCCAGGCCCTGCGGGAGCACGGTTCCACCGTGGCTGCCGAGGTCCTCGCCGTGACCTTCACCGAGGGCGCCGATCCCGCGGGTCAGGCCACGGGCGAGACCGGCCGGACCGCGCCGGACCTCGGGCTGACGTTCTGGTTGCGGCCGGCGGCGGTCGCCACCGACTGACGCAGGTAGTCGTCACCGGCCCTGACGGCGCGGAAACGCAGCCGGTTGACAGCGCGGGAACGGTGTCGGCGTCCGTCACGGGGCCAAGGCATGTTCGGGACGCTCGAAGCGTGCCCCGGAGTCGTGTCGGCGTCCGCCACGGGGCCGAGGCTCGGCTGACGGCTCAGGCCGGGGTTTCGGCCGCGAGCTCAGGCCGGGGTTTTCGGCCGGGCTTCGGGCCGGCGGCGAGGCTCGGCCAACGGCCCAGGCGGGGCTTGGCCGGGGAACTCAGCGAGTGTCCCGGCCTGCCGGTGGGCGCCGGGACGGCCTGCGTACCCCCAGCGGCAGCAGCACCGCCGCCACCAGGCCGATCACGATCGAGGCGTAGACGAAACCGGTGCTGCCCAGGACGCCCATGCCCAGCAGCACAGCCGACAGCAGGACGAGGACGCCGCTGACGACGGTCATGGCTGCCGCCGCCGGAGATCAACGCTCCGGACGCCCTGCACGCAGACAGTTACAAAACCGGTATGCCGGGATCGTGGATACATCCAGGGGCCTTTAGGAGTCCGCGATGCCGTGGTGATGTTCCATCGGCGACGACAACGCGACGGGTGACCGCCTGAGCGCCGATCCGCGCGAACGAAGATCCACCGGGCAGGCCCTTAGAAGTCCTGCAGTCCGGACGCGTCCCGGCGGGCAGCCGTCTCCATGTCGGGTGCGCGGACCCCGCCGTTGTCGTTTCCTCGCGCCATCGCGCCCGCGCCCAGGGGCGAAGCGGACGGGAAGGCCGACGTGGGACCGGAGGCCGCCGCGGAACTGGCGGTGATCCCGACCGGAGGGGGCGGCGGAGGCGGCGGGGAGCCGGTGCCGGGGTTGAGCGGCGGGCGTGAGGGGCCGCCGGCTCCGACAGCCGGCTGTGTCGGCATGCCGTCCAGATCGCGCAGCTGCATCTCCAGGTAGGCGCGCAGACGGGTCCGGTACTCGCGCTCGAAGGCCCGCAACTGCTCGACCTGGCCTTCCAGGCGACGCTTGTCGTCCTCCAGGCCACCGAGCTGTTCGGCGACATGCGCGCGAGCCTCGCCGATGATGCGGTCGGCGTCGGCGCGGGCTTCGCGCCGTGCGCGCTCCGATTCGTTACGAGCCTCCCGCAGCGCCTCGTCCGCGGTGCGTTGGGCGAGCACGAGGGTTCGGGCCACACGCTGTTCGATCTCGGCGTCCAGCTGGGTGTTGCCGGTGCGGGCCGGGGCCGCGGCTGCCGGGGGTACCGCCGGTATGACCGTGGTCGCCGCCGGCTGTGCGGCAGGACGTTCGCGGGCTGCCGCCTGCGCTGCCTGTACTGCCTGGGCCGCCTGTGCCTGAGCCTGCGCGACCTGGCGCCGGGTTTCCTCCAGCTGCCTGCGCAGCTGCTGGTTTTCCTCCAGCACCTGGGCGGGTACACCCGAACCAGCACCGCCGCCCGCGCGGCGGGCCTCGTCGAGCTGTCGGCGCAGGTCGGTGTTCTCGTCCAGGAGCCTGGTGAGCTCGCTCTCGACGTCGTCGAGGAAGGAGTCGACCTCGTCCTCGTTGTAGCCGGTGCGGAACCGGGTCGGGCTGAAGACCTTGTTCTGTACGTCCTGCGGTGTCAGAGCCACGTCGCCTCCTCATGATGCGGCATCGCCGTTCCCCGGAGAGGGCGGTCCAGCGGCAGTCTGCCGCGCGCATTCGCCACGTGCGCGACTTCGTCACAGCCCATCTGCGAGTCTCCGCAAGACCCAGATCACAACTAAGATCAATAAAAATCCGAGGTCGAACGCCACGTTACCCACCCGAAGGGGCGGGATGAACCGCCGCACTAATCTCAGCGGTGGATCAGTGACGGTGTACACGGACTCAAAGACTAGTACCAGGACTCCGGTCGGACGAAAGGTGTGGCTCAGCGAGACCACTAGATCTATCACTACGCGAGCGAACAGTAACAGTAGGTAGACCAGCAGGAGTGCGGAGATCACGTCACCAAGTGTGCTGATGGCGGGCTCTCCTGTACCTGTGGGGACTTGAGTCTGATGACAGCTGACATATGATCATGACTGATTGTAGAAGCCACCCTCACGGATGCGCCGCTTGTCGGTCTCGGTGACCTCGACGTTGTGCGGCGAGAGCAAGAACACCTTGTTGGTGACCTTCTCGATCGATCCGCGCAGGCCGAACACCAAACCCGCGGCGAAGTCGACCAGCCGCTTGGCGTCAACATCATCCATCTCGGTCAAATTCATGATAACCGGAGTCCCGTCCCGGAACTCCTCCCCTATCTGCCGAGCCTCATTGTAGCTTCGCGGCTGCAAGGTGGTGATCCGGTACGGTGACGGCTCCTCGATCGCGGACGGCCTGCGCATCGGAACCGGACCAGCCGGCCGAAGCTGTTCCACCGGGGGACGTCGCGGCATCGCAGGCGGCTCCTCACGTGCATCTATACGACGGACCGACCGCTCGGCGGGCATGGGCTCACCGACGTCGCGTCGGTCCTCACGACCGGCGTCGTCGTACTCGTCTTCGTCGAGGTAGCTTTCGTCCTCCTCGGCCAGACCGAGGTAGACCATCGCCCTGCGCGCGACACCCATGAGCGCGACTCTAAGGGACACCACGCCGTGGACCGAACAAAGCCGTCCCGATGCGAAGGTGTGTCGCGCCTTCGGCCACCGCTTCGGCGAAGTCCGCGGACATGCCGGCACTGATCACCGACGCGTCCGGATGCTCTCGACGAAGCATGTCCGAAACCTCGCGCAGCCTCGCGAAGGCCGGACGGGCCGGCAGGCCGCGCGGCGCAACCCCCATCACCCCGGCGAGGACGAGGCCGCGGCTTACGGCCACAAGGTCGCCCAGAGCGAGGACGTCGGCCGGGCGAACACCACCTCGACCGGTGTCGTACCCGGCCGGATCCAGCGACACCTGCAGACATACGGCGATCTCCCGATCGTACGAGAGCGCCCCACCGGCTAGCGCATTCACCAGTGGCGCACGGTCGACCGACTGCACCCAATGAGCCCATCCAGCCACCGGACGGGCCTTGTTGCGCTGGAGCTGGCCGACAAAATGCCAGCAGGGCCCGGATTCTGGCACAGCCACCGGGCCCGGCTGGCATCCCCGGCCGGCACCATGCCAGCAGGGCCCGGATTCTGGCGCAGCCGCCGGGCCGGGCTGACGAATCTGGTCGGCATCCCCCTCAGGGGCGGCGTCGCGTGCATGCGGCTGCCATGCGGACGAAACCTCACTGTCAAGTTCGCGACCGGAGAGGTATTTCGTCACAGCCGCCACCTTCGGCCGGGCCTCCTGCTCGCGGTTCTCCGCGAAATGCGTGACACCCAGCCCGCTGAGCAGGGCGACGTCCGACGCCGGCCAGTTCTTGCTCACCGCGATGAGGGTGAGCTCGTCGGCCGGGCGACCCGCCGCGGCAGCCGCTGCGGCGATCCGCCCACGGACATCGGCAAGGTTGTGTCGCAGTTCCTCGCGCCGCTGTGCCGAGGCCGGTCCTCCCGCGATCGGTGCGATCATCACCTGTCTCGCCCGTGTCGTGGCAGCCGCATCGTCGCCGGGTGCGCCCGCGGCGGACCGCCGCCGGCCTCATGGTGACCGCACGGGACGTTCAGGACGAACCGCGGGAAGTTCCCGACGAACATGGCCGCCACCTGCGTCCGGACCGATACCGGCAACGAAGCTATTTGAGGAAGTCGGGGACGTCGAGCTCGTCGTCGTCGTCCGCGATCGGCCGGACCGGTCTGCGAGGCGGCGGATAGCTCGGCCGAGGCCCCTCCCTGGGCTCCTTGTACGGCGGATGGCCCTGATCAACGCTGGTGTCGGCGCTTTCCCGCCGGGACGGTGACTGCGCGTCGTGGTTGTAGTCCCGGTCGTCGGAGGCTTCCGCCACCTGGCCGGGCGCGGACGTCCGGGGGTAGGCCGGCTGGGACGACGCACGGGCGGACGACGCCGACGTGTGCGGGGTCGTCACCGCCGTCGCGGGAACGGTCCGGGGCTGCGCGGTCGAGGCGGTGAAGGACGCAGCCGGCGTGACCGTGGCGGGCGCCGGAGGCGAGGAGGCCGCGGGGGCCGTCGTGGGCGTGGATCCCGACGACCCCGAGGCCGAGCCTCCCGAGGCGGCGGAGTTCCCCGTGGCGGCGGGCTGGCCAGCAGTGCTGCGGCGGGAGCCGGGCAGGAACGCCTTGGGCCGGGCCGGGACGGTGTCGAAGCCCGCGGCGATGACCGTCACCCGGACCTCGTCACCGAGCGCATCGTCGATCACCGCACCGAAAATGATGTTCGCCTCGGGATGAGCGGCGTCCGCGACCAGTTCGGCGGCGGCGTTGATCTCGAACAGGCCGAGGTCGGAACCACCCGAGATGTTCAACAGGACGCCCTGGGCGCCGTCCATGCTCGCTTCCAGCAGGGGCGAGGCGATGGCCTGCTCGGCCGCGACGATGGCCCGATCGTCGCCACGGGCCCGCCCGATTCCCATCAGGGCGCTGCCCGCGTGCGACATGACGGTCTTGACGTCGGCGAAGTCGAGGTTGATCAGGCCGGGTGTGGTGATGAGGTCGGTGATGCCCTGCACACCGGAGAGCAGCACCTGGTCGGCGCTGCGGAACGCGTCCAGCACGCTGATGTCACGGTCGGTCATCGCCAGCAGCCGGTCGTTCGGGATGACGATGAGGGTGTCGACCTCGTTGCGCAGGGCGTCGATCCCGGCTTCCGCCTGGGTGGCGCGACGGCGTCCCTCGAAGGTGAACGGACGGGTGACGACACCGATCGTCAGGGCGCCCAGCGACCGGGCGACGTTGGCCACCACCGGTGCGCCGCCGGTGCCTGTGCCACCGCCTTCTCCCGCGGTGACGAATACCATGTCGGCGCCCTTGAGGACCTCTTCGATCTCTTCCCGGTGGTCCTCGGCCGCCTGGCGGCCGACCTCCGGGTCCGCACCCGCACCGAGTCCGCGGGTGAGTTCGCGTCCGACGTCGAGCTTGACGTCGGCGTCGCTCATGAGCAGGG
>NZ_CAAAFT010000360.1:0-541 GCF_900634765.1 Candidatus Protofrankia californiensis
CCTGTGAGTGAACTGCGACGTCCGGTAATCCCTCGAGACGGTCCCGACCGTGGACGACCCGTTGTCGGGTGCGCGTCCCCGGCAGGTGTTTTGATATCCCTGGACGGGCTTCCCCACCGGGTTTCGCCCGCGAGTATCCAGCGGACCAAAGGCAACGCGATCATGGCTTCTCCGTCCCGTCGGAGAACCCGGGGAACCGAGGGGTGCGATGTGGTTGTCACCAACACCTCCGGGGCCGCCAACCAGCCGTGCGGCACGGACGAGGTCGACATGGAATCCGGGCCACGGATGCGCCTGGTGACATCCGACTCCCGCGCCAACCGGACCATGCTGACCGACTCGACCTCCGCAGGCACGGTGACGCTCTCCACAGGCACGGTGACGCTGCTGTTCACCGACATCGAGGGCTCGACCCGACTGGTCAGGAGACACGGCGAGCGCTACGGCGAGATCCTGGCCGAATGCCAACGCCTGCAACGACAGGCCTTCGACGCGACCGGCGGCCGGGAGATCGACACCCAGGGCGACTCGTTCTTCGTCG
>NZ_CAAAFT010000360.1:566-2087 GCF_900634765.1 Candidatus Protofrankia californiensis
GAGATCACCCATTCGCTCGTCGAGGACGCCCTGCCCGCCGGTCTCGACGTGCGCTACCTCGGTGAGCACTGGCTGAAGGACTTCGACCGGACCCAGCGGATCTGGCAGCTGGTGGTACCCGACCTGCAGGACACGTTCCCACCGCTGCGGGCCCCTGACTCCTCGACGCCGACCGATCCGCGCAGCGGGCCGACCGATGTCGACGACACCGACGTCGATACCGATACCGGGCCTCCCGGCGGCTCCCACCTCGGCTGGTTGGCGAGCATGGCGGACGCCGCCTTCGTCGGTCGGGTGGCGGAACTACGGGCCCTGCGGGAGAGCTGGGACCGGGCCCGATCCGGACACCGGGTACTCGCGCTGATCAGCGGGGAGCCCGGGATCGGGAAGACCACCCTGGCCGCACAGGTCGCCCGCACCGCGCTCGACGACGGCGGGCTGGTGCTCTACGGCCGCTGGGACGAGGAAGTACTCGCCCCCTACCAGGCCTACCGGGAGGCGTTGGGCGAGTATTCACGCACCTGCCCGAGGTCCCTGCTATGGGCGGAGTTCAGCGAGCACGCCGACGAGATCTCCCGGCTGTTTCCCGAGGTCGCCAAGCGCGTCGGCGTGGTCGGCACCCCCCTGCCGGGCAACGCCGAGGCCGAACGGTTCCGCCTGTTCGAGGCCCTTGACGGCTGGCTGTGCACGATGGCCTCCCGGCGTCCCGTCCTCACCGTCCTGGACGACCTGCAGTGGGCGGACCGCTCCTCCCTGCTCCTGCTGCAGCACCTGATGCGGATGCCACGAGCGACACCCCTGCTCGTGGTGGCCACCTACCGCAGCACCGACCACGGGGAGCTGAGCCACTTCCTGCCCAGGCTGGCCCGGGACGCCGACTGCCGGCGGATCACCGTCGGCGGCCTCGACGAGGACGAGACCGTGGCACTGCTCGGGCAGGTCACCGGCGGAGGGCCGGCCGAACCCGATCTCGCGCTGGCCCGCGAGCTGCGGACGGACACGGCGGGCAACCCGTTCTTCCTGACCGAGATGATGCGGCACCTGGTGGACGTGGGGGCGCTTCCCCCGGCTTCGACCCCGGCCTTCGAGCAGACTCCGTCGAGTGGCCCGCCGGCTCCCCCCGGCCCGGTCCGGCCAAACCAGCTGGTGCCCCTGGCCCCGCCGGCCCCGTCAGGCCCGTCCCGCGTCGAGATCCCCGAAACCGTGCGGGATCTGGTGCGCTGGCGGCTGAGCCGGCTGTCCCAGGAGTGCTCCTCCTCCCTCGCCGTCGCATCGGTGATCGGCCATGAGTTCGACGTGGACATCCTCGGCGCCACAGCCAAGATCGACGAAATACGCCTGCTCGACCTCCTCGACGAGGCGCGGCAGGCCGGTCTGGTGCACGAGGACCACGACCAGCCCGCCCGGTACGTCTTCTCCCACTCGGTCGTACGCCGGTTCCTGCGGGACAGCCTGGGTGTCACCCGCGCCGCTCGCCTGCATCGCCAGATCGGGGACGCCTTCCAGGCCCGCCAGGCGAGC
>NZ_CAAAFT010000360.1:2180-4384 GCF_900634765.1 Candidatus Protofrankia californiensis
CGCCAGGCGAGCGCCCACGCCGAGCTCGCCCACCACTACTGGGCGTGCGCGGACCCGGCCGTCGCCGACCGGGCCGTCCACTACGCGCGGCTCGCCGGTGACCGCGCACTGGCGGAGGCGGCCTTCGACGGCGCGGTGCTGCACTACCGCCGTGCGCTTGACGTGCTGGAGCGCAACGGTGGAGGGCTGCGCGCCGAGCTGCTGCTCGCCCTGGGCGACGCCCACGGGCGGGCCGGGGAGTACCCGGCCCGGGACGCCCGTTTCGTCGAGGCGGCCACGGTCGCCCGCGACAGCGACGTCACCGACCTGTTCACCCGCGCCGCCTTCGGGTACGGCGGTGTGCTGCCCCCGGCGGTGAGTCCGGATCCCCAGGGTCAGGCGCTGCTGGAGGAGACGCTGGAGCGCCTGGGCAACGTGGACAGCCCCGCGCGGGCCAGGGCGCTTGGACGCCTCGCCCACTGGGTGCACCACGAGCGCCCGTACGCCGAGCGGGTGGCCCTCTGCGAGGAAGCGATCGCCATGGCCCGGCGGGTGGACGACCTGGCGACGCTGGCCATCGTCCTGTGCCACCGCTGCTGGGCCCTGGACGGCCCCCGTGACGTCGACGAGCAGCTCGCCGACGCCGCCGAGATCCTGCGTCTGGGCGAGGAGCTCGGTAACCACGAGCTGCTCCTGGACGGGCTGCGGATCAGGATGTCCGCGCGGTTCCGGCGGGGGGACTTCGAGCTGGCGGCCGACACCGCCGCCACTCTCGCCGACCTCGCCCGGGAGCTGCGCCATCCCGAGTTCCTGCGGATGGCGGCCATGTGGGACGTGGTCGTCGCCACGATCGAGGGGCGGTACGAACACGCCCAACGCCTGACCGGCGAGCTGCAGACCCGGCTTCGCCAGCTGGGCCATTCGCAGACCGAACTCATCCTCATCGGTCAGGCACTTCCGATGCTGTGGCTGCAGGGACACCTCGGTGAGACCCGCTCGCTCATCGACGACATCGCGACCCTGCAGTCGCAGATCCAGATCTGGCCGGCGATGAGGGCGTGGCTGGGTGCGGAGTCGGCAGCCGACGACCAGGTCCGCAAACTGCTGGGCAGCCTCTCCCCGGACGCCCCGGCCAAGCTGGACGAGAACTACTCGTGGTGGGCGACGATCGTCGCGTTCATCCAGGCGGTAACCGCGATCGGGGACCGGGTATGGGCGGGGAAGCTCTACGAGCTGATCCTTCCCTTCGCCCGGCACAACGCCACCCTGGGTCTGGCGGGCTTCCTCGGTGCGGTCACCCACCACCTCGGTGTGCTCGCCGCGACACTGGGCCGGTGGGACGCCGCCTGCGCGCACCTCGAGGCGGCCCTACAGCGGCACCACGCGATGGGATCTCCTCCGTTCGTCGCGCTCACCCAGATGGAGTACGCGCTCGTGCTGATGTCGAGGGGCTCCGACGGCGACCGGGAACGCGCCGAGGAGCTGCGTACGGCAGCACTGCGGACAGCCGCGCAGCTCGGCCTGAAAGCGGTGCAGACGCGCGCGGCCCGGCAGGTACCGCACGCCTGACCCAGGTGCCGCGCCTCAGGCCACGGCCCGGTTCCATCCACCCTGGACCGGGCCGCTCGGGGCCGGAGCTCACCTCGACGCCCACCCCGGACGGCCGCGCCTCCGGCGTCCCGCCCCGACGCTTTATCCCGCACAGCCTTATCCCGCACAGCCTCATCCTGAACCCGTCACCATCTGAACCCGTCATCCGACGTGTCATCCCCGACGGTTGGACTCCAGATGGTTGAGGATGAGCGGGTAGACGTCACGGTCGGCGTCCTGACCGATGATCGCGTCCAGGTGTGCGTAGCCGGGCAGGAGGCTGCGGCTGTACAGTTCCGGGCCGTTGGCGTCGCGGAGCCAGCGCAGAGTCCGCACGGTTCCCTCCGGCAGGAAGATGTAGTTGTCCGTCCCCTGCAGGAAGTGGATGGGCAGCCGCAGGAACTGCGGATCACGGGTGTAGACGTCCCGGCCCGCGGCGTCGACGGCCAGGTCCGCCCGCATCATCGACGCCAGGTGCCCGAGCGCGGTGATGTTGCCGACGCCGAACATGTCGTTGAGTGCCTCGTGGGTGGCCTGGTTGAGCCGTGCATGCCGGTGGGTGCAGCCGAAGATGGCGTTGATCCAGCGGCACAACGCCTGGCCGCAACGTTCCGACGAGGCCATCGGCACCGCTC
>NZ_CAAAFT010000360.1:4409-5164 GCF_900634765.1 Candidatus Protofrankia californiensis
CCATCAGCAGCGAGCCGGAACCCACACAGTGCCCGTATGCCTGGACGTCGGCGGCCCCGGTCACCCGCCGGACCTCCTCGACCGCGGTCGGCCAGTCCTCGGTGGCGATGACGTCGAGGGTGAACTGGCTGGCCGAGGAGGGCAGGTCGATGGACGCACGGTAGTCGAACAGCCAGACGTCGTAGCCATGCTCGACGAGAAACTCGGTCAGGTTCGTGCGGATCGTGTCGGCGAGGAAGGCTCCGGTGGACATGCCGAACCCGGATGCGAGCAGGACCGGCCCCTTGTCCCCGCCCCGGTAGCGGATGAGACGCAGCCAGCCGTCCGCACCCACATCGGCACCCTCGTGCCAACGGCTGCCCTCCCCGCACCAGCGGATCTCGGGATCCGGCAGGCGCAGCACCCGCCGCCCCGGGCCCGCCGGGCTGCTGCCCGGACCCGCCGGGCGGGCCGGAGCGGCGGGGAAACGCCGGGCCTCGTCCAGCGGGCCACCGTAGATCCGCAGCAGGTATCCGGCGAACAGCTTCAGGGCCGCCAGCTCATATGCCCGGCGGCGGCCGGCGTCGGCGACACCCCGCACCTGGATCGCCCGCAGCGCCCGGACGAAGTCACGGCGCTCGACCCTGGCGACGCCCACCCCGAGCGTCCGGCCGGCATCCGTGCGCAACGTCAGGTTGAGGGTCGTCGTGTCGGACCACGCGTCAAGCCCCGGACGGTCGTGCAACACCTTGAAGCCGTCGAGGGTGTAGCGCTCA
>NZ_CAAAFT010000360.1:5459-5945 GCF_900634765.1 Candidatus Protofrankia californiensis
CCGTCACCCGCGACGAGTGTCAGCCGATACCGTATATGCCAGGTCTCGACCTGATCGGGGTCGGGTTCGACGAGCACGAACTCGCCGTCCTCGATCGTCAGCGCCTCGCTCGACAGGATCGGTACCCGCACGCTTCCCGACGGGCGTCCCGGTGTGGTCTGGTCACGCAGAAGCGCGTCGACGTCGTCGAAGTCGACCGTGATGTCGATGTCGACCGACGTTCCATCGGACCGTCCCTGCGACAATCCCGCCTGGAAGTCGTCGGTCGCCCGGGCCGAGAAATAACCCGTCAGCCGCTCGCTGAAGTGCAGCGTTGCCGGGCCGCGGGGCGGGAATGAATCAACAGCCTTCCCGGAAGACGGGACATCTGGCTTGGAGAGAATACTCATCGTCCCTCCTGTCGCTGTAGGCTTGGTGCCGTCACCACCGACTGTTGACGGGATAGCCGATCCCCATCCGCCAGCGGACTACTGTGGTTCGCAGAGG
>NZ_CAAAFT010000360.1:6316-8561 GCF_900634765.1 Candidatus Protofrankia californiensis
ACATTCCCATGCCCGATCGACCACGTCACTATCGGTTGGCTGACAACCCACCCGTAGGTTTCGGGTTCGGCGGATGGGATGGGTGTGGTCAGGCAGAGCTGGAGTTCCCAGCCGGCGGCTGGCGCGCCATGCTGCGCTACCGGCTGAGTCCGCGTGTGCTTCGACGGGAGCGAAGCAGAGGATGATCCTCAGACTGAGCGTGTACGACCCCGGCACGGATGCCAGGTACGACGTCGAGATGTCGGCCGATCCCGAGACCGGGGTCGGCTCCGTGCTCGACGCGCTGCCGTTGCCGGTCGGCGGTCGCCGCTGCTTCGTCGGCGACCAGCCACTCAACCGAGCCGAGACCGTCGCCGAAAGCCCGCTGGTACACGGCGTGACGATCAGTATCGGAACTCCGGGTCCTGAGCCGCGCGCCGTCCAACCCGGTGTCGCCGGCGCCCTCCGGGTGCTGGACGGCCACGACGCCGGCCTGATCGTGTGGCTCGCTCCGGGCCACCACATGATGGGGCGGGATCCGCAGGAGCGTGTCGTGCTCAGGTGCGACGAGGTTTCCCGCCGGCACGCGGCACTCACGGTGTCCCTGGACGCCACGGCCACCGTCGAGGACCTCCGTTCGAGCAACGGCACCCTGATCGACGGCGCGCTCGTGGTCGGGCCGACTCCCCTCCCGGCCGGCGCCACCCTCGAAATCGGTACCGACCGCATGGAGTGGGTGCCGTTGCCGCGAACTCCGCTGTCGACCGCCCACAGCCAGGACGGCCGCCTCGACTTCGACCGGGCCTTCGCACCCGCGCCCACCATCAGCCGCACCGAGGTGGCGCTGCCGTCGGCCCCCGCCCGGCATGCCACCTCTCGGGGCGCCGTCTGGATCCCCGCCCTGTTACCGGTCGTGATCGGCGCGGTCCTCTTCGCGGTCATGCGTAACCCCATCGTCCTGGTGATGTGCCTGCTTGGTCCCGCCAGCGTCATAGGCACCCAGGTGGTGGCCCGCAGACAGCGAGCTGCCGACGATCGGCGCTTCGAGACCGAGAAAGCGGCCGCGCTGCACACGACCACGGCTCTTGTGGCTGCCGAGGAGAAGATCCGCCGCGTGCAGGCGCCCGACCGGCTCGACCTCACGCTTGCCGCGACCGGAGCCGACCGCCGGGTATGGCCACGTAACGCCGACTCCCCCGACGGTCTGCGGCTGCGAGTGGGCATCGCGGGCGAACCCGCGTCGATCGACCTGCGCGGCGAGCGGTGGGCCGGTTTCACCGAGCCCGCCCTGCACGGCATACCGCTGACTATCGACCTGCGCACCGCGGGTGTGCTCGGTGTCACCGGCCCGACCGGACCGGCCGATGACCTGGCCCGGTGGCTGCTGGTCCAGCTCGGCGTGCTCCGCAGCCCCGACGACCTCCGGATCGTCCTGATCACGTCCAGCAGCCGGAGTCATCTGGCGTGGGCCACCTGGCTGCCACACGTCGCCGCCGGCGAGGCGAACCCCGTGCCCTGCTGGGTCGGCAACACCGAGCAGACCCGGACGAGCCGCATCGCCGAACTCCGGGATCTGATCACCATCCGGTTCGCCGAACGCCGGGGCGCCGGCAACGTCCGCTTCGCCGAGGACGTCGTCGTCCTGCTCGACGGCGCGCTCGCGCTGCGCAACCTGCCGGGTATGAAGGCAATCCTGCGGGACGGGCCGGATGTCGGCGTGTACGTGATCGCTGTTGACCGGCACGGGATGAACGAGTGCCGCGCCGAATGCCAGGTCGACGACGCCCGCGCCGTCCGGCTCACCCACCGCCGCGGCGAGCAGGTCACCGTCGGCCACGCCGAGGGCATCAGCCCCGGCGACGCCGAGCGGCTCGCCCGGGCGGTCGCGCCGCTGCGCGACCGGCTGTCGCTGGGCAGCGCGGAGTCGGCCCTCCCCTACCCGGTGCGCTTCCTCGACCTCGTCGGTGTGGGCGTGGCGTCCGCGGACGACGTGCTCGCCCTGTGGGCGGACCAGCCGGGACCGACCACACGGGTGCCACTCGGCGCGGACGCGGACGGGCCGGTCACCGTCGACCTCGCCGGGCAGGGACCGCACACGATGCTCGGCGGCGCCACCGGTGCGGGCAAGAGCATCCTGCTGCAGACGCTCGTCACCTCCCTGCTACTGGCCAACACCCCCGACGAGCTGAACCTCGTCCTCGTCGACTTCAAGGGCGGCAGCGCATTCCTGCCGTTCGAGCACTGCCCGCACGTCGTCGGGCTCATC
>NZ_CAAAFT010000361.1:0-690 GCF_900634765.1 Candidatus Protofrankia californiensis
GTTGCCCGCGCTACCCCGCCTTGTGATGATCTTCGATGAGTTCGCGCGGGTGCTGGAGACGTCCCCGGACTTCCTGCGGGCGCTGGTCAACGTCGCGGCTAAGGGCCGGTCACTCGGCATGCACCTGGTGCTGGCCACCCAGTCGCTGCAGGGCAAACTGTCGGCCGAGCTGAAGAACAACATCGACCTGCGGATCACGCTCCGGCAGAACGAACCGGCCGACAGCGTCGAGGTCCTGGGCGCCCCGGACGCCGCTGCCATCCCCGGCCGGCTGCGTGGCCGCGGCATGATCCTGTGCACGAAGGACGAGACACGGACCCCGCGCCTGTTCCAATCCGGCTACCTGGGTGACCCGCCGCCCGCCGGCGGGGCACAGCCCGCCCGGATCCGGATCGTGGACTGGGTCGCGCTCGGCACCGCCCGCCCCGAGGACCGGACGGACCACGGCGGCGCGGCCACCGACCAGACGCTGACCGTCCGCGCGATCGAGGCCGCCGCGCACAGGCTGGGCCGCCCGGCGCCGTTCCGGCCGTTGCTGCCGCCGCTGCCCGCGGATCTGACACTGGACGACCTGGCGGCAGCCTGGGCCACCGGCGAACCGCCCGCGACAGCCGTCCCGTACGGCCTGGTCGACTCCCCCGACACCCAGGCCCAGCCGCCGGCCGTGCTCGACCTGGCCGGGAGCGACCG
>NZ_CAAAFT010000361.1:1153-1937 GCF_900634765.1 Candidatus Protofrankia californiensis
GGCGACAACCGGCGGGCAGCGGGATCCGTGGATCGTCGTCGTGGTCGATGGCTGGGAGCAGTTCGAAAACCGCGGCGACCCGACGTTCCTGGAGACGTCGCTGCTGACCACGCTGCGCGAGACGATCGTGGCCGGGCCGCCACTGGGCGTGCACATCGTACCGCTCGGCGGTCAGGAACTGCTGACCAGCAGGGTGTCGGCCCTGTTCACCCGGCGTCTGCTCCTGCCGTTCGGCAAGGAGGAGCTGCGCCGGGCGCACCTGCCGTCAGGGGTGGCGAGCCCACCGGCCGTGCCCGGCCGGGCCGCGGACGCCGCGAGCGGGGCACAGGTCCAGATCTGCCGCCCGGACGTCGACGCCGACACGCTCATCGACCAGGTAACCACTCGATTGTCCCCAACGGAGCCGGCTACAGACGGGCTGCCCGTTGTCACACCGGCTGTGACGGCGGGCCGGTTGCCACGCCCGTTCCCCCCGCTGCCGGCCCGCGTGGATCTCGAGGAGCTGGCCCTGCCCGACCCGCCGCCATCGGACACCTGGCTGCCGCTCGGCGTGGGCGGCCCGGATGTGGACGTCGTGGGCATGGACTTCTTCGACGCCGGGCCGCACCTGCTGCTCGTCTCCGGCCCAGCGGGGTCCGGGCGGACGACCGCGGCGGCGACCGCCGCCCGGGGGCTGCGGCGGGTCGGTGTCGGCGTCCTGGTCGTCGCCCCGCCGCGCTCACCGCTGCCCACCCTCATCGGGGATGACGGCGGCGTCCGGGTCGTCACCGGGACGGTGCTCAAG
>NZ_CAAAFT010000361.1:2197-4808 GCF_900634765.1 Candidatus Protofrankia californiensis
GTGCTCAAGGACACTGACCTGCGTACCGCCGCCGAGGCGTTCGGTGACGGGCGGTACGCGGTCGTCGTCGACGACTGTGATCAGATCACCGTCGTACCGACGCAGGTCAACTTCGCCGACGGCCCCACGTTGTTGCAGGACATCGCCAGCCCCGGCGCGCTCGGCCACCAGGCGCTCGTGCTCTGCGGCGACGCGACGCCGATCCTCTCCGGCCAGCGCCGCTCCCTCGCCCGCGTCGTCAGCGAAATCATGACAAGCGGCGCCCGGCTGCTGCTCACACCCACCTCACCCGTGGTGGCGTGCGAGCACGGCTTCAAGCTGGAACCCGACCAGTTCTTCGCCGCCCCACCCGGCCGCGGCCACCTCGCCACCGCCCGCGCCACCACCCTGGTACACCTCGCCCGTTGACATCCTCTCCGCCCTGAAGGGCGGAGATTCCCGCCTGCTACGCCGCTGTGGGCGTGGGCTTCGGGTGGGTTCCCGCTTCGCCGCGCGGCGCCGGCACGGGTGCCGGTCTTACCTGCGCTCCACGGGCAGACACCGCCAGTCCGGCGGCCAGCGCGACGTTGACCGCCGCGTTCACATCCCGATCGTGCACCGTCCCGCAGACCGCGCACGTCCACTCCCGAACCGCGAGCGGTTTCGGCCCGTCCTTCACCCCGCAGGCCGAACACACCTGCGAGGTGGGTTCGAACCGGCCGATCCGGACGAACGTCCGGCCGTACCGGACCGTCTTGTACTCCAGCATGGCGACGAACGCAGACCAGCCGGCGTCGTGGACCGACTTCGCCAGCCGGGTGCGGGCGAGTCCTTTGACCGCCAGGTCTTCCACGGCGACCGCTTGGTTCTCGCGGATCAGCCGTGTGGAGAGCTGGTGGTGGAACTCGCGCCGCGCGTCGGCCACCCGCGCATGCGCGCGTGCGACCTTGACCCGCGCTTTCGCCCGGTTCGCTGAGCCCTTCTTCTTGCGGGACAGATCCCGCTGCGCCTTCTTGAGCCGCTTCTCGGCCCGGCGAAGAAACCGAGGAGAACCGATCTTCGTGCCGTCCGACAGCACCGCGAAATGCGTCAGCCCAAGGTCGATGCCGATCTCGGCGGGCGTCTCCAGAAGCGGGCTCTCCTCGCCGGTCTCGACGATGAAGCTCGCGAAGTACCGCCCCGCGCTGTCCCGGATCACTGTCACCGTGGATGGTGCCGAGGGCAGCCTGCGGGACCAGCGCACCTCGACGTCCCCGATCTTCGGTAATCGAAGCTTCCCGCCCGGGGTGAGCGACCAGCGGGCGTTCGCGGTGAACCTGACAGCCTGCCGGGTGTCCCGCTTCGACTTGTATCGGGGCGCGCCCATCCGGGGCCGCTTTCCCTTCAGCCCATCGAAGAAGTTTCGGTAGGCCGTGTCGAGGTCGCGCAGCGACTGCTGCAACACCACCGCCGACACGTCGGCAAGCCACGCCCGTTCCGGGGTCTTCTTCGCCTCGGTGATCAGCAGCTTGGACAGGTCCCCGGTCTTCGGGAACGGCAGCCCCTGCGCCCGCGCGGTCTCCCGAATCCGAAGCGCGTCGTTGTAGACGACCCGAGCGCACCCGCACGCCCGCGCCAACGCTGTCCGCTGACCAGCGCTCGGGTACAGGCGGAAGCCGTACCGAAGCTGCACGATCACAGCCTACCATTGGCTTATGGCTACCGATCCGGGCATCCGTACTGGCAGACACTGTGTTTTCGCGCTGCACGCCCACTTGGTTTTCGTCACCAAGTACCGGCACCGTGTGTTCGACGACCGGCACCTGACCCGCCTGGAAGAGATCATGAGGGCGGTCTGCGCCGACTTCGAGGCCGAGATGATGGAGTTCAACGGCGAACGCGACCACGTCCACCTTCTGATCAACTTCCCGCCCAAGGTCGCCCTGTCCCGGCTGGTCAACAGCCTCAAGGGCGTCTCGTCCCGGCGGATGCGCCAGGAGTTCCCCGACCTGGCCCGCCACTACTGGCGGGCGAACCGGCTGTGGTCGGGTTCCTACTTCGCCGGGTCTGTTGGCGGCGCGCCGCTGGACGTGCTCCGCCGGTACATCGCCGAGCAGACCCGTCCGGTTTAGAGCACGCTCGGGCCTGGGGGCCCTCCCGCGCGGGCCTTCACCCCCGGCCTGAAGGCCGGAGCACTGGCCCGCAACCCGGGTAGCTGTTTGCACAGCCCGGTAGCCTCATGCCCGCCAGGCCGCGATCAGCTCGTCCGGACTGACGGTCCGTACCGGCAGGCCGGCGACGACACCGCTCCGACTGACGGCGAGCAGCTCGGTGGCCGGGTCAGCCCCCGGCACCGCGGCCGTGTCACGGACCAGGGCGGCATGGTCATGCTGGTCGAACAGCTTCGAGGTCTGCCATTTGATGCTGCCGGTGAACACTATCCGGGTGGCGACGCCCTGACGGTCGGCACCGACCAGGTCGATCTCCGGGTTGTTCTGCCGGTTCCACCAACCGCCGACGGCTTCTACCTCGGGCCAGCCGAGTTCCGGGGCGATCCGCAGCAGCGCCTCCCGGATCACCGGCTCGACGGCCCGGCCACGCCAGGCGGTCCAGGAACGCCGCACTCGCCGCAGCAGCAGATCGGCGCGTCCCC
>NZ_CAAAFT010000361.1:4844-6266 GCF_900634765.1 Candidatus Protofrankia californiensis
GTTCGACCAGGGGCAGGCCCGCTTCCAGAAACGCCAGATAAAAACGCAGGTATGGGTCGGCCACCCGGTAGCGACGGTCCTTCTCAGCCGGTCTGGTCGACAACGGCGCGTCAACGGCAATCACCCGTTTGGCTTCCAGCAGACGCAGGGCGTTGGTCAGGGAGCTTGCCGCCATTGGCTCGGCCCGGGGGGACATCGCCGCGCGGACACCACTCCACGTGCGCTCGCCGGTACCGACCGCGGTGAGCACCGCCCGGGCCTGCAGATGCCCCGGGAACTCGGCGGCGAGCGAACGTTCACCCGAGACCAGCAGCGCCGATGTCGGATCGGCCAGCGACCCGGCGAGAAAGTCCTCGACGGACTGGCCGGGGCGCCATTCCTGGCAGATCAGCGGCAGGCCGCCGGTGACAAGATGCGCGTCGATCGCCTCGGCCGCCGGCAGGCCGAGCATGGCACCGACCTCGGCCGGGTTCAGCGCCGGCAGCACCATCACCGTGCCGCGCTGGTGGAACGGCCGCCGGTAGTCGTCCAGACGTTCCATCATGGCCAGATCCGAGCCGATGAGCACCAGCAGAACCGGCCGGTGCGCGAGCAGTGTGTCCCACGCCGTCTGCAACGTCCCTTCCAGCGTCGGGTCGGCTTCGATCAGCCAGGGCAGCTCGTCAACGACCACGATGCTCGGGGAGTCGGCGGGCAGCGCCGCGGCGAGCTGGCGGAACAACGCCGTCCAGGTCGGCAGCACCGTGCCGGCGGCGAACAGGTCCCGGCCCGGAAGCTCCGATTCGCCCACGGCGGCGGCGAACGCGACCCGCTCGGCCGCCGGATCAGCACCCTGGCTCGCCTGGAAGAACACCGACGGCACACCCGCCCGCTCGCAGAACACCTGGACCAGCCGGGACTTGCCGACCCGGCGCCGGCCCCGCAGCAGCACCGCCACCCCGGGAAGGTCACGCCGAGCGTCCCCCACCCTCCCCAGCAGAGCGTCCAACCGGGCAAGCTCAGCTGTCCGCCCGACGAACCCGCCCGCAGCCACCCGCACTCCTCCCAGCCAAACTACAACCGAGTGTAGTTCAACCCAGTGGAGTTACAGGCGCCATCAAGGGGCAGACGCGTCGCCGGTGCCGGTGCCGGTAGGCGCTGGTGACCCGTACATGCCCATCTCCACCGCGTCCGCGGTCATCTCCGCCAACAGCTCACGACGTCTACGGCTACGCCGCTGCTTGTAAGCGAGCACCTGCTCCAGCGGGATCCGCCGCGACGAACTCGGCCGGGAGTAGCCGATCTCCCCCGCCTCCAACAGTTTGATCAACGTTGGACGGGAGACACCCAGCAGATCGGCAGCCTCACGCGTCGTCAGCTCCTGGTCCACCGGCACCACCGCTACACCCCTGCCGGACGCGAGCACCTCGGCCACCCGCACAA
>NZ_CAAAFT010000362.1:0-3242 GCF_900634765.1 Candidatus Protofrankia californiensis
CGGCGGTGGGCTGCGAGCTGGCGCCCCAGAGGGTGGTGCGGGTGCGCCAGGCGAGCTCACCGTCAGGGTCGACCAGTTCGGTGGGGGTGCCGACAAGATCGGTGACGATAGCGTGGAACCGGGCGTCGAACCACTCCTGGCTGGGATCATTTGGGCTCTCGCCGACGCTCCGGCCAGCGCGATCGTCAACGGTGTGGTCGGCATTGCCGGCGGTGTCGTCGGTGGCACCGTTCGAGGCAACGCCCTTGCCATCGCCGAACGGGCAGCGGTCGGTCTGGGTGAGGGGTCGGAAGCCGTCCGGTTCCCAATCCCAGGTGGTGACGCGGGGTGTCGAGTCGTCCGCGGCGGTGTGGTGCTGTTCGGCGAGGACGACGCCGTCCCAGGCGAAGTCGACCCGCTCGGCCACCCCGCCGGCGCCGGTGCCGGCGAGGCTCTGTTTGGCGATGCGGCGGCCGAACGGGTCGTACAGGTAGCGCCAGCGCCGGCCGTCGGGTGTGGTCACACCGGTGAGGCGGTCGTCGGCGTCCCATGTGTAGCGCCAGGTACGCGGTTTCGCCGACAGTCGCTTCTGCTGGCGCAGCGTTACCCGGCCCTGACCGTCGTGCTCGTAGCGGACGCTGCCAGCGCGGCGGATCAACGTACCGGTGTACTCCTGTCCACCCTGCGCGGCGGTGTCCAGCCCGTCACGACCGTCACGCTGCGCGGGCAGCGGCCAGGACGCATCGGTGATGTTACCCGCGGCGTCGTAGGCGTAGCGCTCGGACCAGTTCGCTCCATGGACGGCGGTGACCCGCCGCGCCGGATCGAGGTCGAACCGGCGCAAGCCGGCGAGCATGTCGTCGATCTCGGTGACGTAGCCGTCCGGGCTGTAGCTGTAGTCGCGGCGCTGGAGCAGCCGTGCCTGCCGCGCGGTCCCCGGCCCGCCCACGGTCACGGTCTGCGAGAGCAGGAGGTGGTTGGCATCCCACGCCTGCGCCAGCACGACGCCGGTGTCGAGGCTGCGCTCCACCTCCCGGCCGGCTTCGTCGTGGATGAAACGCACCGTCCGACCGGCGGTATGCAGCAACAGCGGTAGGTCGTTCGGGTCATACTCCCAGACGCTCTCCGCTCCGGATGGCGTCACTCGCCGCACCCGCCGGCCGAGCGCGTCGTAGGTCGACGAGACCGTCCGGCCGTTGCAGGTCTCGGCCAGCACCCGGCCGAGAGCATCCCGCTGGAGCGTGCAGTCGGCGTCGGAGTTCGTCGCCCGCACCACCCTTCCCGCCGTGTCGTGGGCGAACGTCGCCGCACCGTTCGCGCTGCGTTGCTCGGTAACGTTACCGAGCAGGTCGCGGGTGAACCGCACGGTCTCACCGGCACCGTTGGTGCGTTCGACAAGTTGGCCGGCGGCGTCATGAACGTAGGCCAGGACGCGCCCGTTGAAGTCGGTCTCCCGGACGAGGTTCCCGGCTGCGTCGTAGTCGTACCGCCAGACCAGACCCTGCGGGTTGGTGACGGCGACCAGCCGCAGCTCGGTGTCGTAGGCGAAGGCCAGCCGCGCCCCGTCCGGACTGGTACGCGCGGCGGGAAGGTCGAAGTGCGTGGCCTCGGTGCGGGTCACCAGGCCGGCCGCGTCGATGTGCTCGACGAGGTTGCCCTCCCCGTCGTAGGTCCAGCGTTCGACAGCGCCGTCCGGCAGAGCATGGGAAGCAATCTTGCCCTCGACCGTCCAGGTGAACCGGGTGATCCCACCGATCGGGTCGGCCACGGCCACCACATGACCGAAGGCGTCCCGATCGTAGGACGTGACCGCCCCGAGCGGATCGGTCACCGCAATAGGCAGGCCGGCGGCGTCGGTTGCGATCCGCCGGGTGTGGCCGAGCGCGTCGGTGACGGTCGTGAGCCGGCCGCGGTCGTCATAGGCGAACACCGTCCGCGCGCTGGCCGGGTCGACCACAGCGGTCAGGTTGCCGCGGCCATCGTAGGAACGTTCCCAGCGGGCGCCGTCCGGTTCGACGAGCGTCACCGGCAGCCGCAGATCGTTCCACTGCGCGGTCGCGCGGCTGCCGTCCGGCCTGATGACCTCTACCAGGTTGCCGTCGGCATCGTAGGCATAACGGACGGTACGGCCCAGCGGGTCGGTCTCGGATTGCTTGCGGTCGCAGCGGTCCCAGGTGTATCGGATGGTATTGCCGAGCGGGTCGGTGACCGATTCGACCTGCAGCTCGTCGTTTCGGCGGTAGATCGTCGCGTGGCCCAGCGAGTCGACGACGGTGGTGATGCGCCGCTCGGTGTCGTACCGCAGCTGGCCGGTCAGACACCCTCCGCTGCCCGCCGTGGCCACGCACCGGCCGGAGGGATCATAGGTATACCGGTATTCGGTGGCGTTGCGGTCTGTCCACTGCACAATGCGACCGTCGTTATCGTAGTCGTAGCGCAGCGGTTGGCCCGAGGAATTAACGACCTCAGCAAGGTCACCGGCATCGTTGTAGCCGAACCGCACCAGCATGGCTGCGGACCCGCCATTGTCACCGTCGTGGTCACTGTCACCGCCGAGTAATGCCAGCGCGACGACCCGGTGCTGCCGTGTGTCAACACGGACCCGGTAACCGCCGGAATGGACAACCTCGACCGGAACACCGTCATCGTCGTAGACACAATCAATGCGGTTGCCGTTGCGGTCGGTCAACGCGCTCACCGGCCACTGGACGGGTTCACCGGACGGCCGCGGCCCACCGGCTGCCCCGTGCGGTGGGGCGAAATGCCAGGTCCACCCCGTCGATGGGTCGCTGACCGCGTAAGTCCCGTCAGCGCCGCGCGCCAATGGCCAGCGCGGCCCCTCCACCGGCAGCACCGGCCCGTCGGTATCCAGGACCGCCGCATAAACCAAGGTCATCCCGTCCGCGGTGGCAAAATAGACCCCGTTGTCATCCACCTCGATCCGCTGGTCGAGCGTGGAAGCCCACGACCGGCCAAACCAGCCGCCCAACCGATAGGAGGAAATGTGCGTCCGGGACAGCAGCAGCGGCAGTAAACCGGGCAGCTCCACATCGGTCTGGGTCAGCACCATGTCGCCGGTCGCAACATCGATCGGGTCCAGCCGAACCAGGCGTTTGATGGCCTCGACCCCGTGTGCCCGCGGGTTGGAAAGCCCCCACTTGGCCACCGACAGCATATTGCGCCCACGAGCGGCCAACGCCGTGCCAGCGCCACGGAGCGCGCCGCCGACGAGCTTCACGCCCTCGCCGCGTGCCAGCCCACGG
>NZ_CAAAFT010000363.1:0-5306 GCF_900634765.1 Candidatus Protofrankia californiensis
ATTCATAACGGCCGCTTTCGGGCGCGTAGTAACGGCGGTAGTTGTAATTGAGGCCGGTTTCGGGGTCGTGGTACTGGCCGGGGAACCGGAGAGGACAGTCGATGTCACCGTCAGCGGGCGGCGGGCTGGCGCCCCAGAGGGCGCTTCGGGTACGCCAGGCAAGGTCGCCGTCGGGGTCGACGAGTTCGGTGGGGGTGCCGACGAGGTCGGTGACGATGGCGTGGAACCGGGCGTCGAACCATTCCTGGTCGGCACCGTCCGGACCTTCGCCGACGCGCCGGCCGACGCGATCGTCGGTGGCCTGGCCAGTCCTGCCGTGGGTGGATCCCGCCTCATTGTCATAAGGGGGCGCGGTACTGGCGAACGGGCGGCGTTCGGACTGGATGAGCGGGCGGAAGCCGCCGGGTTCCCAGTCCCAGGTGGTGACACGGGCTGCCGGGGCGTCCCCGGCAACGTGGCTCTGTTCGGCGAGCACGACGCCGTCCCAGGCGAAGTCGACCCGCTCGGCCACCCCACCATCATCGCCAGTGCCATTGTCGGCGAAACGCTGCTTGGCGATACGCCGGCCAAACGGGTCGTACCGGTAGCGCCAGCGCCGGCCGTCCGGCGTGGTCACACCGGTGAGGCGGTCGTCGGCGTCCCAGGTATAGCGCCAGGTACGCGGCTTCGCCGACAGCCGCTTCTGCTGGCGCAGCGTGACCCGGCCCTGGCCGTCGTGCTCGTAGCGGACGCTGCCGGCACGGCGGATCAGTGTGCCGGCGTATTCCCGTCCGCCCTGCGCGGCCTCGTGCACGCCGTCACGCCCGTCGCGCTGCGCGGGCGCCGGCCAGGACGCGTCGGTGATGTTGCCCGCGGCGTCGTAGGCGTACCGCTCGGACCAGTTGGTGCCGTGGACGGCGGTGACCCGCCGCGCCGGGTCGAGATCGAACCGGCGCAGGCCGGCGAGCATGTCGTCGATCTCGGTGACGTAGCCGTCCGGGCTGTAGCTGTAGTCCCGGCGCTGGAGCAGCCGCGCTTGCCGCGCCGTCCCCGGCTCACCCGCGCGGGCCGTCCCCGGCCCGCCCGCGGTCACGGTCTGCGACAGCAGACGGTGGTTGACATCCCACGCCTGCGCCAGCACCACGCCGGTGTCCAGGCTGCGCTCCACCTCCCGACCGGCCTCGTCGTGGGCGAAACGCACAGTTCGACCGGCGGTGCGCAGGGACAGCGGCAGGTCGTTCGGGTCGTACGCCCACACGCTGGCCGCCCCGGACGGCGTCACCCGCCGCACCCGCCGGCCGAGCACGTCAAAGGTCGAGGCGACCGTCCGGCCGTTGCAGGTCTCGGCCAGCACCCGGCCGAGAGCATCCCGCTGGAGCGTGCAGTCGGCGTCGGCGTTCGTCGCCCGCACCACCCGTCCCACCGCATCGTGGGCGAACGTCGTCACGCCGCTCGCGGCGTGCTTCTCGGTGACGTTGCCGAGCACGTCGCGGACGAAACGGACGGTTTCCCCCGCGCCGTTGGTGCGCTCGACGAGCTGGCCGGCGGCGTCATACCCGTAGGCCAGCACCCGTCCGTTGAAGTCGGTCTCCCGGACCAGGTTCCCGGCCGGGTCGTAGTCGTACCGCCAGACGAGTCCCTGCGGGTTGGTGACCGTGACCAGCCGCAGCTCGGTGTCGTAGGCGAAGGCCAGCCGCGCCCCGTCCGAACCGGTCCGCGCCGCCGGCAGGTCGAAGTGCGTGGCCTCGGTGCGGGTCACCAGCCCGGCCGCGTCGACGTGCTCGACAAGGTTGC
Source organism: Candidatus Protofrankia californiensis (assembly GCF_900634765.1). Lineage (NCBI taxonomy): Bacteria > Bacillati > Actinomycetota > Actinomycetes > Frankiales > Frankiaceae > Protofrankia > Candidatus Protofrankia californiensis. The sequence goes on from NZ_CAAAFT010000363.1 coordinate 1,774, forward strand.
CCTCCCCGTCGTAGGTCCACCGCTCGACGGCGCCGCCCGGCAGCGCGCAGGAAGCGATCTTGCCCTCCACCGTCCAGGTGAACCGGGCCACCCCACCGACCGGGTCGGTCACGGCCACCACCCGGCCGAAGACATCCCGGTCGTAGGAGGTGACCGCGCCGAGCGGATCGGTCACCGCGACCGGCAGGCCGGCGGCGTCGGTGGCGACCCGCCGGGTGTGGCCGAGCGCGTCGGTGACGGCCGTGAGCCGGCCGCGGTCGTCATGGCCGAACGCCGTCCGCGCGCCGGCCGGGTCAACCACGGCGGTCAGGTTGCCCCGGTCGTCGTAGGAGCGTTCCCAGCGGGCGCCATCCGGTTCGACGAGGGTCACCGGCAGCCGCAGGTCGTTCCACTCCGCGCTGGCCCGGCTGCCGTCCGGCCGGAGGACCTCCACCAGGTTGCCGTCGGCGTCGTAGGCGTACAGGACGGTGCGGCCCAGCGGGTCGGTCTCGGCGAGCTTGCGGTCGTACCGGTCCCACTCATAGCTGGTGGCATGACCGAGCGGGTCGACCTGCCGCTGCAGCTGCATCGTGTCGGTGAAGTGATACTCGGTGGCGTGCCCCAGCGAGTCGGTCTCCACCGTGATGCGGCGAGCCGTGTCGTAGGTGATGGTCCCGTCGAGGCAACCGGCGGAGCCCGCGGTGCGCACCACCCGGCCGGCCTCGTCGTAGGTGTAGGCGTACTCGGTGCCGTTGCGGTCCGCCCAGCGGATCATGCGCCCGGCGGCGTCGTAGTCGAACCGCAGCGGCCGGCCCGAGGAGTTGACGACCTCGGTGAGCCGTCCGCTCGCGTCGTAGCCGTACCGGATGATCTCGGTGTCCAGCTCCCATGCCTGCCCGCGCATCCGCACGGCTGCGATCAGCCCCTGGCGGGTCTCCACCACCAGTTGGTACCCACCCGAATGGTTGATCTCGGCGAGCGTGCCGTCGTCGGCGTCGTAGCCCAGCTCAACGCGGTGGCCGTTGCGGTCACTGATCGCGGCGAGCGGCAGGGCCACGTCACGGGCGCCGTCGGCCGGGACCGCGAAGCGCAGGGTGTGCCCGGTCGCCGGGTCGGTGACGGTGTACGCGCCGTCCTCGTCGCGGGTCAACGGCAGGCGCGGGCCCTCGGCCGGCAGCACGGTTTCACCGGGCGCAGGATGCGGGTAGGCCAGCAGCACCCCATCAGGCGCGGCATAGCACACCCCCGCATCGTCGATCTCAAGCCGGTGATCCAGCGTCGAGCTCCACGACGGGCCGAACCAGCGGCCCGCCCGGTACGACGACATGTGGGTGCGCTGCAGCGTCCAGGCCAGCAGACCGGGCAGCTCGAGGTCGATCTGTTGCAGGATCATCTGCCCGTTAGCCATGTCCACCGGATCACGCCCGGTGAACCGGCAGTGCGCGGCACGCGCGAAGTCCCGAGGGTTGTGCAGTGCGTTCCGGATGGTACCGCCAGCAGCCTCGATGCCGTGGGGTATCGCCGTGACGATGTTGCGCGCCTTACCGAGGGCTGCGCCGCCGAGGGTGCGCAGTCCGGCGCCGACGAGCTTCACGCCTTGGCCGTGCGCCACCTCGCGAGCCAACCCGGCGGCGCTTCGCCCCAGCCGGGCGACGCTGACGACACCCCGCCCGCCCGGAACGAGACCGAGGACGTCCAGGCCGAGCTGTCCTAACGACGCCTGACCGCGCGCGTACCGCGCCAGCGTGTCGGAGAAGGCCACGGCGCCCGCGACCAGGGCGATCGCGACGAGCGCGAGCCCGATCGGCCCGGAGATGAACATGGCGACTACACCCGCGACCAGAGCGACATTGCGGCAGAGATCGACGAAGCCGTCCCAGGACCGGAACGGCGCGGACACCGCGTTCCACACCTTCTCGTACCACGGCTTGTTCTTGATCCCGCTGCCCGACAGTGCCTGCTCGATGTCACGGGCGCAGGTGCGCGCCACCTCCCCACGCAGCTCCGCCGCGTCCTGGGCCAGCCGCCGCGCCCGGGCCCGATCCGCGTTGGCCGCCTGCCCGCGGTGGGCGGCCGCCCGGACCTGCCCGGCGAGGTCGTGGGCGTCCCACCCCGCCGTCGCAGAACCGATCGAGGCGTCACTGAGCTCGGCCCGCGGCCACAGCAACAGCTCCCGGTCGGGCGGCAGCAGCGCCCGGACCTCCCGCAGCGCCGCCTGGTAGCGGCCCTCGGCGTCCACGCCCTGCCGCAGCGCGCCGCCCGCCCGCGTCTTCGCCTCGGCAAGACCCGTCGAATAGGTGAACAGCGCCTCCCCGCACCCGCGATAGGCACGAGCGAGCTTGGCCAGTTCGTCGGGCAGCTCGACGAGCGCCTCGGTGAACCGGGCAGCGTAGTCGCCGGTCATCCGCAGATCACCGCCACCGCCCGCGATGGCACGCAGCCGGGTGGTGTTGCTCTGGGCAAGCTCAGCCCGTTCCCGCAGCCGGGCGGCCATGGTCCGGACGGCGTCCGGGTCACCCGGGGTCGGATCACCGTCCAGCTCCAGGACACCCCAGTCACTCACCGCTGTTCTCCCCGCTTAAAATGGTAATCCTGGTCGCGTGGGGGCCGGGCAGACCTCACGCGTCCGGCCCCGGTGCGCAAAGGGTGCCAGAGCTCTGGGGCCGGACAGCCCTATCCTCGGCCGCTCTTACTTAGAGACCCTCGGGTCCTCCGAGCGCGCGAAAAGAGCCATGATCGCGCGCTCTTTGGCCACTAGCCGCCCGCCGACTGGCTGAGCGTGGCGTCGAGCTGCTGGTGCTGCGAAATGGCTTTGTTGAGGAAACCGCTCATGCCCTCCAGCCCGGCGATAGCGTTTCTTGTGCCGGTGTTCCACTGCTCGTAGGACTGCTGGAACTTCCCAGACGCCTGATCGGTGATGAACCCGCTGGTAACCAGGCTGTCGATCAGGCTCTTGAGCTGGGTCAGCTGGGATTCCATCTCGTGCTGACCGCCCGTAAGTCTGGACGCGGCGTTCTGCAGCGCTCCGTAGTCGACGTGGACGTTGGCCATGACGCACTCCCTTTCGTCAGGTGGATCCGGGCGACCGACGGAATCGCTCCAGGGCTATTGGGATGAATTCGTGACGGACAGCTGATCCGGACGCTCCCGCGACCAGGCCAGCGTGTCGCTGACAGCGTCGAACAGTTCGAACAGCTCGTCGGCGATGTCGACATGCGGACTACTCAGAACAACGTTGAGGACACCACGGTCACCGGGCACCGGAATGAGTGTCTGCATGACAACGCTGTCGATCGACACCCCGTCCGGCTCGGCCCGCTCGACCCCGCGAACACGCACGGCCCGGCCAACCGGTATCTCGACAATCGTCACAGTACGCCACGGAGATCTCCGGTCTGTCGGCGCCACGGCGGTGACCTGCCCCGCGATCGCCTCCACCGTGTTGTCCGCGGCATTCGGCGCGCCGTCGGTATGAAACACCATCACGCTCGCCACCAGACCGTCGGAGCCGTCCACGAGCTCGGCCGTCGCCGCGCAGTAGACGGCCCCCTGCC
>NZ_CAAAFT010000364.1:0-976 GCF_900634765.1 Candidatus Protofrankia californiensis
CTTAAAGTGGTAATCCTGGTCGCATGCGGGCCGGCAGACCCCGCGCGTCCGGCCCCGGTGCGCGCAGCAATCTGCCGGGTACGGGCCTACCAGCGATCCTTAAGCCAGCCGCCCGTGTGGCAGCAGGTCAGACACACAGCGGCAGGTCAGCCGCCCGCCGACTGGCTGAGCGTGGCGTCAAGCTGCTGGTGCTGTGAAACGGCCGTGTTGAGAAAACCGCTCATGGTCTCCAGGCCACGGATGGCGTTCCTCGTACCGGTGTCCCACTGCTCATACGCATGCTGGAACTTCCCGGACGCCTGATCGGTCCTGAACCCGTTGTCGGCCAGGCTGTTGATAAGACTCTTGAGCTGGGTCAGCTGGGTCTCCATCTCCTGCTGACCGGCCCTCAAACGGGACGCGGCGTTCTGCAGCGCCGCGTAGTCGACGTGGACGTTGGCCATGACGCTCCCTTTCATCAGGTGGACCTGGGCGACCGACGGAATCGCTCCAGGGCTATTGGGATGAATGCGTGACGGACAGTTGGTCCGGACGGTCCCGCGACCAGGCCAACGTGTCGCTGATGGCGTCGAACAGGTCGAACAGCTCGTCGGCAATGTCGACATGCGGACTACTCAGAACAACGTTGAGCACACCACGGGCACCGGGCACCGGGCACCGGGCACCGGGCACCGGAATGAGTGTCTGCATGACAACGCTGTCGATCGACACCCCGTCCGGCTCGGCCTGCTCGACCCCGCGAACACGCACGGCCCGGCCAACCGGCATCTCGACGATCGTCACAGTGCGCCACGGGGATCTCCGGCCCGTCGGCGCCACGGCGGTGACCTGCCCCGCGATCGCCTCCACCGTGTTGTCCGCGGCATTCGGCGCGCCATCGGTGTGAAACACCATCACGCTCGCCACCAGACCGTCGGAGCCGTCCACGAGCTCGGCCGTCGCTGCGCAGTAGACGGCCCCCTGCCGCTCGGCCCGC
>NZ_CAAAFT010000364.1:1001-2582 GCF_900634765.1 Candidatus Protofrankia californiensis
GCAGCTTGAGCAACGCCGGCCGCTGTGGCCGCAGTTGCGGAACATCCGCGATCCGCGCGTCGACGAGACGTGCAAGATCACCGGTACGGGTGGCCCGCCACACGTCGAACTCGAACCAGGACTGGGGAACCCGGAGTGTGAACCACGAAGGAACACCGGTGGTTGTCACGCTCACTGCGCGCGGCCCGCAGCCACCGGCGAAGCGGACGCCGCGACAACAGGAGCCGCAGGTAGGGCCGACGGCAACGCCCTGGCCAGGCCGGAATCCACCTCGGACACCCCCTCGGCCAGCCCGCGTAGCAGGCCGGATGCCCGCTCCAGCAACTTGTCCATCGACTCGCGGCTGTCCGACGAATGGCTCACGAAATGATCCAGCGCCGTTTCCACCTCCTTCGAGCCGGTCACACCATGCAGACCGTCGAAGGCGGCACCGAGAGAAGTAAGAGTGCTGCGAATATCGGCCAGGTGGCTGGAGACCTGCCGGGCGACATCGGGATCGCACTCGAAGACACTCGCCGTCATGTCATCACCCCTTACTCCGGCTACACACGCCTACCATAGCCCGGCCGGCCTGGCGTCTTCGGCGCATCCTCACCGGGTATGGCCAACGACAGAGCCACAGCCTGAAGACACCTGAAAGGCTAGCCAGCACCCTATCAAGAAGCAATAAGAACAGACCGTAGCGACCAAAGGCTGTGCGATCATGGCTCTTTTCGTATGGCCGGGGCCGAGGGATTGCTGGAAAAACAGCGCACGGACATCACGTCCCCAAGGGCGCCCCTCGAAGCACGTCGTGGACCTCGCCGCAGGCTTACCATGGGATGCCACGGGGACATGCGTCGCGGCGGACGGGTTCATGTGTAAACGTACCGAAGCCATGCGTAAACTACCGCAAGCGATGCGCGTAGGACTTCGGGCGAGTCAGGGGACGACGGGGGCGTAGCCGGGGTCGGGCCATCGGAGGCCACCGAGATTTCCGCTGCTCGGCAGGGTACGACAGCCAATATGCGGGGTATGACAATCACCCTTGTGGAACCGTTCAGGGGACCAAAGGCGGCGTGATCATGGTTTTGGCGCGACCGGGCTTCCGAACTTGCCGGATCCGGCAGGTCCGGAAGCCGGTCCGGCAGGTCCGGGAAGCCCAGGTCCCCGGTCACTTCGAGGAGGTCACCACATGCCTCTGCCCAAATGGATCGCCTCGGCCAACCGCCGGGCCACCAACCGCGTCACCGGTCCCGCCGCGACACGTGTGCCGGGTTTCGGTGTCATCGTGCACAAGGGACGCCAGTCGGGCCGCGAGTATCGGACCCCTGTCAACGTGTTCACCTCCGACGGCGGTTACGTCGTCGCGCTGACCTATGGAAGCGACTCGGACTGGGTCAGGAACGTGCTGGCCGCCGGGGGTTGCGAGCTGGAACACCGGGGCCACCGGGAGGGTCTCGGCTCGCCGCACATCGTCCATGACGAAAGCCGGCGCCAGGTGCCTGCCGCGCTCCGGCCCGTGCTCGGCGCCATCAGCGTCTCGGACTTCATGACCCTGCAACCCCGGCCCACGCCGGTGTCCACGGCCGGCGACCAGCA
>NZ_CAAAFT010000365.1:0-3604 GCF_900634765.1 Candidatus Protofrankia californiensis
AGCTTGAGCAACGCCGGCCGCTGTGGCCGCAGTTGCGGGACATCCGCGATCCGAGCGTCGACGAGACGCGCAAGATCACCGGTACGGGTGGCCCGCCACACGTCGAACTCGAACCAGGACTGGGGAACCCGGAGCGTGAACCACGAAGGAACACCGGTGGTTGTCGCGCTCACTGCGCGCGGCCCGCCGCCACCGGCGAAGCGGACGCCGCGGCAACAGGAGCCGCGGGTACGGCCGGCGTCAACGCCCCGGCCAGGCCGGAATCCACCTCGGACACCCCCTCGGCCAGCCCGCGCAGCAGGCCGGATGCCCGCTCCAGCAACTTGTCCATCGACTCGCGGCTGTCCGACGAGTGGCTCACGAAATGGTCCAGCGCCGTCTCCACCTCCTTCGAGCCGGTCACACCGTGCAGACCGTCGAAGGCGGCACCGAGAGAGGTAAGGGTGCTGCGAATATCGGCCAGGTCGTTGGAGACCTGCCGGGCGACATCGGGATCGCTCTCGAAGACACTCGCCATCATGTCATCACCCCTTACTCAGGCTACTCACGCCTACCATGGCCCGTTACCATGGCCCGGCCGGCCTGGCGTCTTCGGCGCCTCCTCACCGGGCATGGCCGACGACGGAGCCATAGCCTGAAGACACCTGAAAGGCTAGTCAGCACCCTATCAAGAAGCAATAAGAACAGACTGTAACGACCAAAGGCTGTGCGATCATGACTCTTTTCGCGCAGCCGGGGGCCGAGGGGGCGCTGGAAAAACAGCGCATGCGGCATCACGTCCCCGAAGCGCTCTCCCACGCACGTCGCCGAAGCACGTCGTGGATCACGCCGCAGGCTTACCATATAGTTCCACGAGGACATGCGTCGCAGCGAACGGGTTCGTATGAAACATACCGGGGGCGATGTGGGGAAGACTCGGGCGGGCCAGGGGACGGCGGGGGCGTCGCCAGGTCCGGTCATCGAGGGGTACCGGGATTTCCGCCGGATCGCGATCGGCGGGTTCAGCACCGTCTACACCGCCTACCAGGAACGTTTCGCGCGAACGGTAGCCGTGAAGGTCCTGGGTACCGACATCGGGGACGCGGACGCGCTGCGCCGGTTCACCCGCGAGTGCCAGGCGTCCGGGCGCCTGTCCCACCTCCCCGAGATCGTCACCGTGTACGACGCGGGCGCCACCGCCGACGATCAGCCGTTCATCGCGATGCAGTATTTCCCGCGGGGATCACTGGTCGACCGGATACGCGACAACAACCAGCTGTCAGTGCCGGAAGCCGTCGGAGTAGGTGTGTCCGTCGCCCGGGCACTGGCCGCGGCACACCGCGCTGGCATTACTCATCGTGACGTCAAGCCGGGGAATCTCCTGGTCTCCGACGAGGGCGGCGCAGTACTGAGCGACTTCGGGGTGGCGAGCGTCGTCACCGGCCCGGAGAAGTCGGTCAGCCTTGACGCCTACACGCCGGTCCACTGCGCCCCGGAGGTCCTCGACGGGCAGCGGTACTCGCCGTCCGCCGACGTCTACGCCCTCGGTTCGACCCTGTACACCCTGCTTGCCGGCACAGCCCCGTTCGCGCCCCGCGCCGGCGACGGACCGGCGACGGTCATGCGGCGCATCCTCGCCGGAGACGCCACAGAGCTCGACCAGGGTGTTCCGGAGCCACTCCGGGTGCTGATCGGACGCATGATGTCGGTCGATCCGCACCAACGCCCGACCGCGGTCAGCCTTGTCGAGGAGTCCAACGCGCTGCAGGACGTCCTGGGCACCGAGCCGCTGGCCCGGCCGGAAGCAGCCGGGGAGGAGCTCGCAGCCGACCCACCATCATCGGATACGCCGGCATCGGATACGCCGGCGGCCGGCGAGCCGGAAACAAGTACCGGTTCCGGAGCAGCCGCTGCCGGCGGCCCCCTCGCAGCAGCCACCCGCCGCCGTTCCCGTGCCGCCCCCGCCAGGAGCGGGCCGCAGCCAGCCCCGGCCGGCGCCGGCGGCACCGGCTCGCAGCCCGCTGCTCCCGGGTACCACGAGCCGCTGGACACTCCGACCAGAATCCGGCCGCGAGGTACACCGCTGCCTGTATCCGCGAACCCGGCATCCGCGGACAAGGGCTCCGATCGTCGACGGCTCCAAGGCAGGTGGATCACCACCGTGGCCGGCGTCGTGACCATGCTCGTGATCTCCGGAGCGCTGGCTGTCGCCCTCTGGGGAAGAACCGACTCGTCCGGAGCGCAGGCGGACAATGTCCTCATCCCGTCGGGAGCTGCGCCGTCGACACCCGGCGGGACGGATCCCGCTCCCTCCGGCCAGCGGACATCGGTCACCGCCACGACCAGCCCGACACCGACCGGATTCGGCCCCGGACCCGCGGACGCGGCGCCGGCGAACCCGGACTCACTGCGACCGCCGACGTCGCCCGCCACGCCGACGGCACCGACCGCCGGGGGCCCGGCAAGTCCACCACCCCAGGCAGATAGTGCTCCGGTTACCCCGCCCGCTCCGTCCCACACGCCCTCCTCCGTGCGGCCCTCGCCGCAACCGGCCCCCGTCGGCGGCTGCTCGGCGCGCAGCGAGACAAGCACCGACTACGCCGGACGGACCTTCTCGACCCGCTACTACTGCGGTACCTACGCGGGCTCGGCCGTCTACGCCAACGTCCGCTCCAACCAGGCGTCGGAGGCTCTCGACGACAGCGGATACATGGCCGCGGCCACGAACGTGTGGGTGCTGTGCCAGTACCAGGGCCGCTCGAACCCCGTCATCCAGGGCAACACCAACACCTGGTGGCTGTACACCCAGGCCGACGACGGGCGCTCCAACACTCATGGATACACCGCCGCCTGGGGGTATCTGCCGGCGACCGCGGTGTCCCAGGGCGGGCAGAACGAGCCCGTCCCCGGCGTACCGTCCTGCCCGTCCTACTTCTGATCATCCGGCGATCATCTGGTCACGTGACCTCGACGGCCTTTCTCGGCAGGCTGGCTGCAGCCTCCCGGTCCACGGGTCGGGGACGTGCGCTGGTCATCCGTCCGGATGGGCTCCGGATGGATTCCGGATGGGCATGGCGGCCGTGGAACCCCGCCGGATACCCACATGGCGACTGCCCAGTCCGACGATCGGCCTCCCGAATCGAGATCTGACCGTTGCTCGGCAGGGTACGACAGTCGATATGCGGGGTACGACAGTCAATCTTTGAGGAGGCCGCCACATGCCCCTGCCCAAATGGATCGCCTCGGCCAACCGCCGGGCCACCAACCGCGTCACCGGTCCCGCCGCGACACGTGTGCCGGGTTTCGGTGTCATCGTGCACAAGGGACGCCAGTCGGGCCGCGAGTACCGGACCCCTGTCAACGTGTTCACCTCCGACGGCGGTTACGTCGTCGCGCTGACCTATGGAAGCGACTCGGACTGGGTCAGGAACGTGCTGGCCGCCGGGGGTTGTGAGCTGGAACACCGGGGCCACCGGGAGGGTCTCGGCTCGCCGCACATCGTCCATGACGAAAGCCGGCGCCAGGTGCCTGCCGCGCTCCGGCCCGTGCTCGGCGCCATCAGCGTCTCGGACTTCATGACCCTGCAACCCCGGCCCACGCCGGTGTCCACGGCCGGCGACCAGCC
>NZ_CAAAFT010000366.1:0-2217 GCF_900634765.1 Candidatus Protofrankia californiensis
GCCTGAGCCAGGTACTGGGCCGGCATGAGGACGCTGTGAGCCCGGCGGTATGACCACGGCCGGGCCTGCACGACCGGGTGGCCCGCCAGCTGATCGGACGCCATTGTTCAATGGCCTCCTGGCAACCAGACTCCTGGCGATCAGGAGGCCAGCGATCAAGTCCCCGGCGACCAGGTGATCGCTAGAGTGCCGCGAGCAGGCACGGGCCGATTTCGGTGATCGTTCCAGCGCCGAGGGTCAGCAGCAGGACGCCTTCCGGCGCGCTCGAGCGGCTTACCGAGAGGTCGGTGGCGAGCCGCTCGGTCAGCTCGTCCCAGGGCACGTAGCACGTAGCCTCGGGTACGGAGATCTTTTTGGCGAGGTCGCCAGCGTGCAGGCCGAGGGTGTCGTGCTCGCGGGCGGCGTAGATGTCGGTGACGTACACCCGGTCGGCGTCGGCGAACGCGTCGGCGAAGTCGTCCATGAGGGCCGCCAGCCGGCTGAAGGTGTGCGGCTGCACGGCCACCCACACGCTCCGCGAACCGGCCCGCTGGCGGGCCGCGGCCAGCGTGGCGCGGATCTCGGTCGGATGGTGGGCGTAGTCGTCCACCACCTCCAGCGGGCCCCGGCGGTCGGTCGGCGCGGCCGTGCCGACCAGCGCGAACCGGCGGTCCGCGCCCGTGAAGGTCGCGAGCGTCACAAGGGTCTGCGGCACCGCAAGGCCCAGCTCGGTGGCGACCGCGAGCGCCGCGAGCGCGTTGAGGACGGTGTGGACGCCCGGGAGCGCAACCGTGAGCGTCCCGACGTCGTCGCCGTCGCGGCGCACGGTCGCCCGCAGGCCCCCGCCCGGGGTGCCGCGCAGGTCCACCGCCTGCCATGCCCGGCCCGGTTCCAGCCCGTAGTCGACGATCCTCACACGCTCGTGTCCACGCCCGTCCTCATGCCCGTGCGCCTGCGCGGCCGGCAATGCCGCGAGCACCGCCTGAACGCCGGGATCGTCACCACACACCACGAGCGTCCCACCGGGCCGGACCCGGGCGGCGAACGCGGTGAAGGCGCGCCGCACGGACGCCTCGTCGGGGAAGAGGTCGGGATGCTCCCACTCGACGTTGGTGATGACAGCGAGCGCGGGGTCGAGGTTGGCGAACGCCCCGCCGTACTCGTCGGCCTCCAGGACGAACACCCGCCCGGCCCCGACCAGCGCGTTACCGCCGAGCTGCGCCACCTCGGCGCCGATCACCGCGGTCGGATCGATGCCCGCGGCGTGCAGCACCAGGGCGAGCATCGCCGACGTGGTGGTCTTGCCGTGCGAGCCCGCCACCGCGACAAGATCGTAGTCGGCGGTCAGTTCGGGCAGCCACTCGCTGCGACGACGGATCGGGATACCGCGACGGCGGGCGGCGAGGAGCTCAGGATGATCGTCGGGAAACGCGCTGGATGCGACGACGACGTCCACGCCGTCGAGTTCCGCGTCCAGCACGGCCGGGTCGGTGACGGTGCCCACCCGCACCCGGGCACCGGCGGCACGCAGGACGTCCAGGCGGGGGGCGTCCTGCGCGTCGCTGCCGCTGACCACCCCGCGGCGGGCGAGGTGGACGTGGGCGAGCGCGGACAGGCCCGACCCCGCGATCCCCAGGAAGCGGACGTGCTGAGAGTTCTCACCGGTCACGACACGCAGTGAACACCACGCTCCGGCCGGACTTCCACGCGGCTGACCTCCCCGGGCCCGCCGAACCGCCCGAACCGATCGGAACGGCCGGTCCGGCGCGGCCAGCCGGGACGGTCAGCTGACGCGGTCAGTAGGAACGGTCGGCTGACGCGGTCGGTGGGAACGGGGTCCGGTTCGGCGCAGTCGGTCAAGGCGGATCAGTCGGCAGGGGTCAGTTGGCGCGGGAGGCGCGTTCGGCGAGGACGCGTAGCAGCTCGCCGCCGAGAAGCGTCACGTCGCCCGCACCGACCGTCAGCACCAGGTCACCCGGGCGTGCGAACGCCGCGACCCGGTCCGCCGCGGCCGACCAGGACGGCTCATAGACGACCCGGTCGGCCGCCAGGGGCACCCGCGAGGCGATGGTCGCACCGCTGATCCCGGGGATCTGCTGCTCCCCCGCGCCGAACACGTCCATGACCACGACCGCGTCGGCGAGGCCGAGGGCAACGCCGAACTCGGAGGCGAAGGCCGCCGTCCGGCTGTAGAGGTGCGGCTGGAAGGCCACCACCACGCTGCCGCCGTCGGCGACG
>NZ_CAAAFT010000366.1:2304-13914 GCF_900634765.1 Candidatus Protofrankia californiensis
AACGCCGAACTCGGAGGCGAAGGCCGCCGTCCGGCTGTAGAGGTGCGGCTGGAAGGCCACCACCACGCTGCCGCCGTCGGCGACGTCACGCGCGGTCCGCAGCACGCAGACGAGTTTGGTCGGGTGGTTGGCGTAGTCGTCGATCACCCGGACGCCGCCCGCGGTGCCCTTGGTCTCGAAGCGGCGGCGGGCACCGGCGAACCCGGCGAGCCCCTCCAGCAGGCCGGCGGCGGGCAGGCCGAGCTCCAGCCCGGCGGCGAGCGCCCCGGCGGCGTTGCGTAGATTGTGCCGGCCGGGCACCCGCAGGCTCAGCTCACCCAGGCGCCGCCCGCGGACGACCACCTCGCAGGTTGAGCCGGTGGCGGAGACCATCGGCAGCTCCACCCGGACGTGGGCGTCCACCGACTCGCCGTAGGTGGTGACCCGCGGTGCCTTCCCGCCGTCGCGTTCCCGTTCCCGCAATGCGGCGACGAGCCGGGCGGCGCCCGGATCGTCCACGCAGGCCACCACGAAACCGTTCGGGTCGACCCCGTCGACGAACCGCGAGAACGCGATCTCGACGTCCTCGGGCCGGCGGTAGTAGTCGAGATGGTCGGCTTCGACATTGGTGACGATCGCACCGGACGGTTCGAGGAGCAGGAATCCGCCGTCGCTCTCGTCCGCCTCGGCGACGAAGATCTCGCCGGTCCCGGCATGCGCGTTGGAGCCGGCCTCGTTGATGTCACTTCCGATCACGAACGACGGGTCGGCGCCGCATGCCTGCAGTGCAACGGTGGCCATCAGGGTGGTCGTCGTCTTCCCATGGGTCCCGGCGACGGCCAACCCGCGCGAACCCCGCATCAGCGCTGCGAGCGCGGCGGACCGGGAGACGACATGCAGGCCGCGCCTTCTCGCCTCCTCGACCTCGGGGTTTCCGTCCGGAATCGCCCGGGAGAAGATCACGGTACGGGCGTCCCCGAGATGGGCCGGATCATGACCGATAGTCACCACAGCGCCGAGCGCCCGCAATGCGGCCAGCCGACGGGTGTCCCTGGCGTCGCTTCCGGACACGGACGCGCCGCGCCGCACCAACAGCCGCGCCAACCCGCTCATGCCGGCGCCGCCGATCCCGACGAGGTGGACGCGGTCGAACTCATCCGGTAGAGCCGGAGCTGTCACAGTGACATCTTGCCCCATCCTCCGTCCAGGACGGAGCCTCAGGGGGCCGCGTGGCGCGCCGGTTGCCGCCGGCGGGACGCCGCAGCCTCCCGGATCATCGAGACGATCATGTCTGCGGCGTCGGGATGCCCGGAACCGGCGCACGCCGCCGACATCTTCGCCAGCCGCTCGGCGGAGGTCAGCACGGGCAGCAGTTCCGCACTGACCCACTGCGCGGACAGGTCGGCGTCGTCGACCATGAGGCCACCGCCGGCCTCCACGGTCGGCAGGGCGTTACGCCGCTGCTCGCCGTTGCCGTGCGGAAGCGGGACGTAGACGGCAGGCAGGCCCACCGCGGCAAGCTCCGCGCAGGTCATCGCGCCGGAGCGGCACAGCGCCATGTCCGCGGCCGCGTAGGCCGACGCCATGTGGTCCAGATACGGCCGCACGACGTAGGGCGCGGCCAGGTCCGCCGGCAGTGCCGCGAGCACCGTGTCGGCGTTCTTGGGCCCGGCCGCGTGCAGGACCTGGACCCCGCTCGCCGTGATCTCCCTGGCTACCGAGCTGATCACGTCGTTGAGCCGCCGGGCGCCCTGGGACCCGCCGAAGACCAGCAGCGTCGACCGGTCGGGATCAAGGCCGTAGCCGACCCGCGCGGCCCGCGCCGCCGCCGGGGAGCGGTCCAGGCGCAGAATCTCCGGGCGCAGCGGAATGCCGGTGAGCTGTCCGCCACGCAGCGGCGTGTTCGGATAGGACACCGCGACATAAGAGGTGAACCGGGCGCCGATCCGGTTGGCGACACCTGGCAGCGGGTTCGCCTCGTGCACGACGATCGGGATGCCCGCCCGGCGCGCGGCCAGGTAGGCGGGGACGGACACGTACCCGCCGAAGCCCACAACCACGTCCGCACGCACCCGGGCGAGCGTCGCCGACGCCTGGCTGACCGCCCCGGCGAGCCGGCCGGGAACAGCGAGCAGGGACGGCGTGGGCCGGCGTGGCAGCGGCACCTTCGGCACTGTCGCAAGCTCGTACCCACGAGCGGGCACGAGTCTGGCCTCCAGCCCGGATTCCGTCCCCAACAGGGTCAGACGCATCCGTGGATCAGCGGCCCGCAGGGCGTCCGCAACGGCCAGCGCCGGTTCGACATGACCCGCCGTGCCACCGCCGGCGAGTACCACACTCCTCAGCATCGCCCACGACGATGGCACATCTCTGTCGTGGATCACTCCCCGGGTACCACCACCGGCCGCGGCCGCCCCGCCGTCAACGGCGACACCCGCCGATTATGCAGCTACCGGATTCCCCCGGATCACTACAAGCCCTGCCAGCGGGACGGCCCGCCGGATCAGGACGCGGTGGCGTACCCGCGTGTACGGGTCCAGTACAGATGCGCAGGTCAGCCTGTATGACAGCGCCGCGCGCCCCCGGCCCTGACCCGGTGGGAAGAGACATGTCAACGGGATATTTCAACTTTGTCTACCGATCTGGTCGGCTGTGGACATCACGTCCGAAATGGTGGTGCACTACAACCATGTCCGCCGTGTCCGGATCCGTGCGCCGGTCGCCCGGACGGGTGAAGGGATCACATGATGAGCGTGAGCGCACCGGCCGCACACCAGGCCGAGGTACCGGTACAGGCTGGTCCGCACGCCCTGGTACTCGGAATCCAGCTGTCCCCGCAGTGGGGCACCGCCATCCGGCGGGCCCTTGACGACGTGCTCGGGGACGAACCCGATATCGAGATCGTCGATGTTCCCGTGGAGGGAGATCCGGTACGCCGGCCGCAGATCCTGTTGACCGGCCCAGGCCTGCAGACCGAACAGCCGACGGCCTGGTTCACCGGTGTCGAGTGGGTACACACCGTCTCCGCCGGGATCGACAGCTACCCGTCCTGGCTGCTGTCAGCACCTACCGTGACGTGCTCCCGCGGCCTGCACGCCACGCAGATCAGCGAGTGGGTGGTGACCGCGCTGCTCACCGAAGCCAGGCGTGATCCCTGGATCAGTGCACCGGTCACGTATGCCCGGCCGCCTGTGGGCGGTCTGCTCGCCGGTTCGACATTGGGGATCGTCGGACTCGGGGAGATCGGGCAGGCGGTGGCCCGGCGGGCGCTCGCACTCGAAGTCGACGTGGTGGCGGTACGGCGGCGGGACAGGCCGACTCCGGTGGACGGCGTCCGGCTGCTACCCGATCTCGCAAGCCTGCTGTCGGTCAGTGACGCCGTGCTGCTCAGCGCCGCAGCCACACCCGAAACCCGCCACATCATCAACGAGACCACATTGCGCCAGGTGAAGCCCGGCGTGCACCTGCTGAACATCGCCCGCGGCACCCTCGTCGACCAGGATGCGCTGCGGCCCGCCCTTGACGACGGGCGGGTCCGGGCGGCCAGCCTCGACGTGACCGTTCCGGATCCCCTGCCGGCCGGCCACTGGCTGTTCGACCACCCCCGGGTACGGATCAGCCCGCACGTCTCGGGCTGGGCCCCACGCCTGGAGCAGGCCATTGCCCGGCGGTTCCGCGAGAACCTGCTGCGCTACCGGGCCGGGCAGCCACTGATCGGGCTCGTCGATCCCACGCTCGGCTACTGAGAGCCTTTCGTAGGTTGCTGAAAGCCTTCTGGGGTTACCGAGACCTGTCCTGGCCAGTCGTCTGGCCGGAGAACGTGCGATCATCACCCCGTCCGCGCGCTCGGAGTCACCGTCCGAGTACGGTCGTCGCGGCATCGGCCAGGCGGCGCGCGGCAAGCTCGAGGCGTTGCGGGGAGTTACCCGCGAACGACATCCGCAGCGTCGCGGGATCCGGGTTGTACACGGCGAACTGCGGGCCGCAGACGTAGCTGACCCCAGCGCGGATCGCGGCGTCGAGCAGATCGTCCGCGGACAGCCCCGCGACGACACGCCCCCAGACGAACAACCCGCCGGCCGGGTCGTTGACCTCCAGGACACCGGGCAGGTACCTGGCCACGGCGTCCCGCAGCGCCGCGCAACGCTGCCCGTAGACGGCCGGTAGCCGGGCCAGGTGGGCGTCGAACCAGCCGTCCCGGCCCAGGAGCGTGACCAGGGTGTACTGCAGCAGGGTCGAGGTGTGCAGGTCCGACCAGCGCTTGGCACGGCCCACCGCACCGGCGAACGCGGGCGGGACAACCACCCAACCGGCCCGCAGACCCGGGCCCAGCGTCTTGGAGAAGGATCCGATGGTGATCACATTGTCGCTGTAGGCCGCGACCGGACGTAACGGATCACCGCGGAAACGCAGCGCCGTGTACGGCTCGTCCTCGACCACCATGAACTCGAAGCGCTCGGCCAGGTCGGCGAGCTCCCGCCGCCGGGGAGCGGAGAGCGTGACTCCGGTCGGGTTGTGGAAGGTCGCGACCGTGTAGACGAGTTTGGGACGCAGGCCACCGGCCAGCCGCTCGGCGAGCGCGCTGACGTCCATCCCGTCGTCGTCCACGGGAACCGCGAGGAACTCCGGCTGGTACATCTCCAGGCAGTGCAGCGAACCGGGGAACACCGGTTCCTCGACGGCGACGAGATCACCCGGGTCGAGCAGGACGCGGGCAATCACATCAAGCCCCTGTAGCCCACCCGCGGTCACCACGACCTGACCGGGGTCGACCGGCCGCCCGCGGTCCGCCGAGGCCCGGTCGGCTATCCAGGCACGCAGCTCGGGGAGCCCTTCGGCGGAGGAATACTGCAGGGCGGTCACCGCCTGCCTCGACGTCACCACCTGAGTCACGGCCTCACCGATCTCCACGGCGGGCAGGGTCTCCCCGGCGGGCAGCCCACCGGCCAGCGAGATGACGTCGGCGACCTCGCCGAGCCGTAGCGGGTCGCGCATCACCCACGTCCCGACCTCACCCATCCGGCGGGCGAGCCGAACCGGTCCCGGAAGGATCGCCTCGACCGACTCGTCGTCGCTCATAGCCATATTGTCCCCGCTGTCCCCGCCGCACACGCCCCGCGTCCCGCTTCTGCCCCGGACTCCGTGCCTGCTCCGGATCCCGGGTCTACTGCGCGTCCCGTACCTGCTCTGTGTCCGGCACCGAGGGGGGCGCGGCCTTTTGTGTATCCGGCGGGAAGGACGGCGGGCGGGGGATGCCGAGAATCTCGAACGCCTCGGCGAAGATCGGCCCCATCCGCCAGCTCTCGTTGCGGTGAACATGGCGCCACCGGCCCCAACCGGAGTCGCGGCGATACTGACCGGGCCAGTCGGTTGCGGCGATCTCGGCTGGGGAGACCTCGACCGGACCGTCACAGTCCGGGTCGACGAACAGGGCGTCCACCGGGCAGTAGATCTCGCACATGAAGCAGGTCTGGCAGTCCTCCTGACGTGCGATCACCGGTACCTCGCCGGCCACGGCGTCGAAGACGTTGGTCGGGCAGACCCGGACGCAGATGTTGCACTTGGTGCACCGGTCGGCGAGCAGGATTTCGATCATGACGCGATCCCTTCGGTGGCATCGGCGAGATCGGCGAGATCTGTTGATCCGGATCCGCGCTCCGGGGAGATCCAGATCCGGTCCAGACCCCCCACGAGGATGCGGTGGGTGAAGCTGTCGTCGGTCGCGGGGGTGTCCTCGCGCTGGTGCATGCCCCGGCTCTCCTCGCGGGCGAGCGCCGCGGTGTAGGACCACCGGGCCGAAGCCACGAGCGCCGCGGCCTCCCGCGCCCGTATCGCGTCCACGCCGGTTGCCCGCAGGTGCCCGCTCACCTCGTCCCAGGCCGCGTCCAGCTCGGACAGGGACGCGCGCAGCCGGTCGGCGGAGCGGAACATGTTCTTGTCGTAGGGATGCATCTCGGCCTGGACGGCGGCGACCACCGCCCGGGTGTCCACCGGTCGGGCCTCCCGCCGGGGCCGCAGCCCCACGCCGCCCGCTGCCACGGCCGGTGTGCCGGTGCCACGAACGGCCCGGCGCGCGTAGGCGACGGCCGCCCGACCCGCCCAGGTCCCCGACGACAGCGCCCACGCGGAGTTCTGAGCGCCACCTCCGGACGTGGCGCCGGCCACCAGCTCCCGGGTGGCCGCGTCACCGGCGGCGAACAGCCCCGGCACCGTGGTCGAGCAGTCGTCGTCGACGATCCGCAGGCCCCCTGTGCCGCGGATCGTTCCCTCACAGCGCAAGGTGACCTCGAACAGGTCGGTGTACGGATTGATCCCCTTCCGGTCGAACGGGAGCATGAAGTTGGGCTGCACTCTCGGCATCTGCCGCTGGATGCGTTCCGGAGCGCGGTCAAGCCGGGTGTACACGGGGCCGGCCAGCATCGCCCGGGCCAGAATCTCAGGGCGCAGCGGCCCATCCGAGATAATTTCGTTACCGTCGGCGTCGAAATAGGTACCGAACAGATAGGACATCGACCGGGTCATCGTCGACCACGCCGGAGACAGCGTGTAATAGCTGGAGAACTCCATACCGGACAGCTCGGCCCCCGCCTCGACCGCCATCAGATATCCGTCCCCGGTGTTGTTCTGCGAGCCGAGTAACCGAGAGGCAAAACCGCACCCGCCGGTCGACAGCACGACCGCGCCGGCATTGACCTGGTAGTCCACACCGGCCTGCCGCTGCACACCGCGGACGCCCGCCACCGAGCCGTCGACATGGACGAGCAGCTCGAGCACAGGGCTCTGATCGAGGATGCGCACCCCCGCGCGCTTGACCAGCCGACGCATGGCCCGCAGGTACTCCGGGCCCCGCACCGTCCGATACTGGGTGACCCCGTCGTCATCCGTGGGAAAGCGAAACGCCCCGCCGATGGTGGGCAGCAGCTCCCAGGTCTGGGAGAGAATACGGCTCATCCAGCTTTCCTCGCCCAGGCCGAAGGCCCTGGCCTGGCGTTCCCGTAACGCTTCGGCTCGAGCCTGCCGGTCCGGCGGCACCCACCAGTGGCCCACACCGGCGGTCGCCGTCACCCCGCTCGTCCCGCAGTAGCCTTTTTCCGCCAGCACGACCACGCCGCCCTGACGGGCAGCGGCCAGGGCCGCCCATGTACCGGCCAGTCCGCCACCGACGATGACCACGTCGGCATGCAGTTCCAACGGCGCCATGCTCTGGGACGTCATAGGGCTACCTGTCCTTTTCCGGGCCTCCGGCGGCGCACCAAAAGATCATCGGGCCGCCTTCGGCCAGCCTGTCCTTTCCACGGCCTCCGGCGGTGCACCAGAAAAGATGATCCCGATGCCGGATGGCCAGCGGGGACGGCGACCGTCGGAGGCGCCGTCCAAAGGAACGGCATCCGCACTCACGAGTGGGAAAAAGCCCGGTCGATCGAACGCCCTGTCACCGGGCGCTCGTCATCGGGTACTCACTCACGAAAGATGATCGGAAGAACGAACGCGCCAGGCTCTAACGACACAGACAACTGCTGCTGCGAGCGAAGTCGACGCAGCGGCGCCGGATCAGGCGCATTCCGATTGACATGTGAACCACTTTTCCCACTGACCGTCGACGCGTCAAGGCGTCCGGCTCACATCACGCCCGCTACGGTGCCCTCGGTGACCGTCCGCAGCCTCACGGTCCCGCGCGCCGCGCCGGGCCGCCGCCCGAGAACTGATCAGCGCGGCGGCCGCCGGTTCGTTGCGGGCGAACGACAGCAGCATGCCCACCGTGAGCATCGTCGGGATCAGCGCGGAGCCTCCGAAGGAGACCAACGGCAGGGGGATGCCGGTGATCGGGAGAAGACCCACCACGGCTCCCATGTTGACCAGTGCCTGGCCGAGGATCCATCCGGTGGCCGCCGCGGCGGCGAGCTGGATGAATGGGTCGGTGCTGCGGTGGGCGACCCGGATGCCGGCGAACCCGAGAACGGCGAAGAGCATGACGACGACCAGCGTGCCGAGAAGACCCAGTTCCTCTCCGATGATGGCGAGGATGAAGTCGGTGTGGGCGTTGGGAAGCAGCCCGGGCCACTTCTCCCGGGAGGCTCCGAGCCCCTCCCCCCACCAGCCCCCCGAGGCCAGCGCGTACAGGCCTTGCACCGCCTGGAAGCCGGTGTCGTGGGCGTCTGCAAAGGGATCACGATAGGACAGCAACCGCTCCAACCGGTAAGGCTCGCTGACGGCCAGTACGGTTCCGACCAGCAGGATCACTCCGTTGATCACGACGAACACCCGCAGTGGCGTCCCGACCACCCACAACAGGGTGAGCAGGATCGTGAGCACCACGATCGTCGTGCCCATGTCCGGCTCAAGCATGATCAACACGGAGATCAGGAGGGCACCGGGAACGAGCGGAACCAGCAGGTGCTTCCAGTCCCCCAGCAGCTTGCGTTTGCGCACCAGCAGATCGGCACCCCACAGCACGAGAGCGAGCTTTGCGATCTCGCTGGGCTGCAGTGTGTACGGCCCGAGCTCGATCCACCGCTGGGCGCCGTTGAGCGACTTGCCGAACTGCGGCGTCAACACGACCAACAGCAACACCAAGGAAACGATCATTGCAGGGTAGGCCAACAGCCGAAACACCCGTACCGGCAGGCGGCTGCTCAGCACCAGCAGGGGCATCCCGATGCCCACCCAGGTCGCCTGGCGGGCGAACACCGCATACGGGGAACCCAGCTCCTCGAAGGCACGCACGCTGGAGGCGGAAAGCACCATGATCAGACCAAGCAGCAACAGCAGACCGGCAGAAAACAGCAGAAGGTAGTAGGACGCAAGCGGCCGGGCCAGCACGGGCACCCGGGTGTCGTCACCACCGCGTCCGCCCGGTCGGGAAACACCGGCCTGGGGCAGGCTTGTTGTGATCAGACCGGTCCCACCGCTCACCCCGACACCACGCCCCAGCACGTCCTCTCGCTGCCCCTGAATCCCTGGATCACCGGGACGGACGCGGCCCGGTACGGAGCACGGTTACGCCCTTCCCACCGAATAGTCCATGCCGGCGGCCTTTTCGACACCGACCGTCGAGGGCGTGTCGGGCACCAACTGGCAGACCGCTGTACGCGCCGATCAAAAAATCAACCTTGCGGAGTCGCCCATGTATGCGAAGTAGCAGATCATCACAACAGTGGTACGTGTTGTCCGGCCGAACCTGCCGGCTCATCCTGCCGCCACGCCGGCTACGACAAAGAGATCACGAGGAAGAGCCTGAACCATGGCCCGAGACCACGTACTGGAAACACTGCGTGATGCGATAGGCGACACGCCCGTGCTGACCGACCCCGACATCATGGCCGGCTATGTCGGGGACTGGACCGGGCGCTTCGTCGGGCGGACGGCCGCCGTGGTCCGGCCGGCGAACACCGCCGGGGTGGCAGCGGTCGTCGAGATCTGCGCAAGGCACGAAACCCCGCTGGTGCCCCAGGGCGGCAACACCGGGCTCGTCGGTGGCGGTGTCCCGACCCGCGGGGAGATCGTGCTGAGCCTGCGTGGGCTCACCGACACCCTGTCGGTCGACGCGGCGGCCGCGCAGGCCACCGTCGGCGCGGGAGTACTGGTCAGTGCCCTACACGCTGCGGCCTCCGCCGCCGGCCTTGCGTACGGCGTGGACCTCGCGAGCCGGGACAGCGCCACGGTCGGCGGTACCGTCGCGACGAACGCCGGGGGTCTGCGGGTCCTGCAACACGGGGACACCAGAGCCCAGTTGCTCGGCGTGGAGGCCGTTGTGGGTGACGGCAGCATCATCTCCCACCTTGCCGGCCTCCCCAGGGACAACACCGGCTACCACCTGCCGTCCCTGCTCGCGGGCAGCGAAGGGACTCTCGGCGTCGTCACGGCGGTGCGGGTCCGGCTGGTACCGGCCACCCGGGCGCGGGCGGTCGGCCTGCTCGGCTTCGCCTCGGTGGAACAGGCCGTCACCGCGGCATCCCTGCTGCGCAACGGCCTGCCCGCGCTCGCGGCGGCCGAGTTCATGCTCTCCCCCGGCCTGGACCTGGTGATACGCGCGTGCCACCTCTCCCGGCCACTGCGGGGAAGGCACGCGGCATATCTCCTTATCGAGATCGCGGACAAGACCGGCGCATACGCGGTGGGCAGCGGCACCGCCGTCGGGGGCATCCCGGGCAGCGGCACCGCCAGCAGGAACATCGCCGGTAGAGGTATCACCGGTACCGGCTCGGCTGGTCGAGCCACCGTCCTGGAAACGCTGGCGGACGCCGTTGCCGGTCTGCCGGGAGTACAGGACGCGTCACTGGCGGGCGACGCACGCGGCTGCCGCGCCCTGTGGGCCTACCGGGAACGCCACACCGAATCGATCAGCACCTTCGGCACGCCCGTGAAGATGGACGTCACCTTGCCGCTGGCTGTCCTGCCCTCGTTCGTCGAGACGGTCCCGGCCACCGTCACGGGGATCGCCCCCGAGGCGAGGACCTGGCTGTTCGGTCACGTTGCCGAGGGCAACGTGCATGTCAACGTCACCGGCACCGGCGGAGAGGCCGAGGATCGACGGATCGAGGACGCCGTGTTCGGGCTCGTCGCCGACAACGGCGGCAGCATCAGCACGGAGCACGGGATCGGCACCGCGAAACGCCGTTGGCTACCACTGAACCGCTCGCCCAGCGAGATCGCGGCGTTCCGCCGCATCAAGCAGGCTCTCGACCCCGCCGGCATCCTCAACCCGAACGTCCTGCTACCGGACGCGCCCTGACCGCCCGAACCCCCGCCGCACCGGGCGGCCGGTTGCCAAATGTCGGGATGAGGCGATCGTCAGCCTGCATCAATATCTTCAACCAGTGTCGCGGCCGCAAGGAAAAATGACCGGATCTCCTGCAGGTAGTCGCGAGAGCCGAAAACCTTCGTCGGCGTAACCGAGGTCGCGGCATCGACTCCGGCCACCGTGACACCGCACCGGGTCGGTATACCAAGTGCCCTGATCGCGACGAGCTGCTGGTAAGGCACATAGATCTGAGTGGTGATTGCAACCACATGGTCGTGCGGCGTCAGGGGATTTTCGGTGCGCCAGTGCGTCAGCTGGTCGAACGTGTTCGCCCGTCGGGCATTCGGAGCGGCCGACGGTGTCACAAGAACCGTCGCACCCGGCCACCGTAGCCGGGC
The DNA here is from genome assembly GCF_900634765.1 of Candidatus Protofrankia californiensis. Lineage (NCBI taxonomy): Bacteria > Bacillati > Actinomycetota > Actinomycetes > Frankiales > Frankiaceae > Protofrankia > Candidatus Protofrankia californiensis. Next base: position 13,423 of record NZ_CAAAFT010000366.1, read on the forward strand.
AACAGCTGTCCGTTCTTCGCTGTCCCCCCTGTCAGGAAGCCTGCCGGCGATCTCCGGAAACTCACGTAGCCCATAGGCGGCACGGACCGCAGCAACGACAGCGTCTCCTTCGGTCGTCATCCGACGACCTGGAAGCAACCATTCGTCGAGACCCAGCGCGTTTGCCTGGCTCCGTTCGGCAACGGAAAGATCACGGGCGGCCGTAGTAACAACGAGCTCGTCAAGGCGGGAATTGCAGCGCTGGAACAACCGGGCACGATGCAGGCGGTTGACGTTGGCGCGCACCGCGCCGGCGAGAACGACGAGATGCGACGCGCTCGCGACCGTCGGCCCGCTCGCGTCCACCATTCCCAGCGCCCACGCGGCACCGACAGCCAGGTTCTCGGGAATACGCCGGTCCCCGACGACTGCGACATCGTCCTCGATCGCGCCGCGCTCCCGGTTGTTGCGGAAGTCCCAGTCCGTGCAACGTTGACAAAGCTCACGCAACAA
>NZ_CAAAFT010000367.1:0-765 GCF_900634765.1 Candidatus Protofrankia californiensis
ACCCTGACGCCGCGGTGACCAGCGTTGTCATCGACTCGCGCCAGGTCACCGCCGGTGCGCTGTTCGTCGCTGTGGCCGGAGCCCGGGTCGACGGCCACGACTTCGCCGCGGACGCGGTGAGCGCCGGCGCGACCGCGGTGCTCGCGGCCCGGCCGGTGGGCGTAGCGGCGGTGGTGGTCCCCGACCCCGCCGCGGCGCTGGCCGCGCTCGCCGCCGAGGTGCGCAGCCGGTCGGCGGCGACCGTGGTCGCGGTGACCGGCTCGGCGGGCAAGACCACCACCAAGGATCTCCTCGCCGACCTGCTGGGCGAGCTCGGGCCGACCGTTGCCGCCGCCGGTTCGTTCAACAACGAGATCGGCCTGCCGCTGACCGTCCTTCGCATCGAACCGGCCACCAGGTTCGCCGTGCTGGAGATGGGTGCCCGCGGGCCCGGCCACGTCGCAGCCCTGTGCGCGCTGGCCCGGCCGCAGATCGGGGTCGTGCTGAACGTCGGCTCGGCGCATGTCGGCCAGTACGCCGACGGGCGGGCCGGTATCGCCCGGGCCAAGGGCGAACTGGCCGAGGCCGCGTCCGCGGCCGTCGTCCTCAACGCCGACGACCCGCTGGTCGCGGGGATGGCCACCCGCGCACGTGGCGAGGTGATCACGATCGGTGGGAGTACCCGAGCGGACGTGCAGGCGCACGGTGTGCGGGTCGACGACAACGGCTCGGCCCGCTTCGAGCTGGTGGCCGGCGGCGAGCGGCATCTGGTCTCGTTGAACCTCG
>NZ_CAAAFT010000367.1:804-10064 GCF_900634765.1 Candidatus Protofrankia californiensis
AACCTCGTCGGCGAACACCAGGTCGGCAGCGCGCTGGCCGCCGCCGCGGTCGCGATCCGGCTCGGGCTCCCGCCCGCGCGGACGGCCGCCGTGCTGTCGCGGGCGCGGGCGCGCAGCCGCTGGCGGATGGAGGTGACGGTGACCGGAAACGGCGTCACCGTCGTCAACGACGCCTACAACGCCAACCCCGAGTCCATGCGGGCCGCGCTGAAGGCCCTGGCCGACTTGAGCCGGGGCCGGCGGGCCTGGGCGGTCCTCGGCGGTATGGAGGAGCTCGGCGCGAGCGCCGACGACGAGCACGACGCTCTCGGCCGGCTCGTCGTCCGGCTCGGTGTGGAGCAGCTGGTGGCGATCGGCGCGCAGGCGCGCCGGATACACCTCGGGGCGTCGCTGGAGGGTTCGTGGTCAGGGGAGTCGGTGTGGGTCGCTGACGTCGAGCAGGCGTGCAAACTGCTGCGGGAGCGGTTGGCACCGGGTGACGTGGTGCTGGTCAAGGCATCCCGCGCATTCGGGCTGGAGCGGGTCGCGAGCGAGTTGACGTCGGGCGCCGTGCCCGGCGAGTGGGGTGCGCACGGGTGAGAGGTGTACTGGTCGCCGCGCTGGTGGCCCTTGTGGTGTCGCTGCTGGGGACGCCATCGGTGATCCGGCTGTTCCGCCGGCAGGGCTATGGTCAGGAGATCCGTGAGGACGGGCCGTCCAGCCACCTCACCAAGCGGGGCACGCCCACCATGGGTGGGACGGTCATCATCCTCGCGGCGCTGGCCGGGTACTTCGTCGCGCACGTCGTCACGATGAAGGGTTTCACCGCCTCGGGGCTGCTTGTCCTGATGGTCATGACCGGTCTCGGTGTGGTCGGCTTCCTCGACGACTACATCAAGATTCGTAAGCAGCGCAGCCTCGGGCTCACGGCCCGGACCAAGTTCGCCGGCCAGGCCGCGGTGGCGCTGGCGTTCGGGCTGCTGGCCGTCCGGTTCAAAAACGCCGACGGACTGCTGCCGGGGTCGACGTTCGTCTCGATCGTCCGGGACACCGACATCTCGATCGGTCTGGTCGGCTTCCCGCTGCTGGCCTGGATAATCATTGCGGCGACGTCGAATGCGGTGAACCTCACCGACGGGCTGGACGGGCTGGCCGCCGGCACCTCGGCGATGGTGTTCGGCGCCTATGTGGTGATCTCCTTCTGGCAGTTCGGCAACCTGTGCGAGCCCGGGGCAGGTGGCGCCGGGTGCTACCTCGTCCGTGACCCGCTGGACGTCGCGCTGGTAGCGGCCTCGGCCATGGGCGCCTGTTTCGGTTTCCTGTGGTGGAATGCCAGCCCTGCGAAGATATTCATGGGTGACACCGGTTCCCTCGCCCTCGGCGGCGCGTTCGCGAGCATCGCCATCGTCAGCCGGACGGAGCTGCTGTTGTTCGTCCTCGGCGGGTTGTTCGTCGTCGAGACGCTGTCGGTGATCCTGCAGGTCGCCTTCTTCAAGGCCACCCGGAAGCGAATCTTCAACATGGCGCCGATCCATCATCACTTCGAGCTGGCGGAGTGGCCCGAGACCACGGTCATCATCCGCTTCTGGATCGTCTCCGGGCTGGCCGTGGCGTTCGGACTCGGCCTGTTCTACGCGGAGTTCCTCTCCCACGGCGGTTCCTGACACGCATTCCCGGTGCGGACGGCCGGTCGGCCGGATGTCAGTTGGACGTTTGGATCTGGAGCAGATCTTGTGGTCACACAAGGTTATCGACCAAGCCTGGCGCGAAGAGGCGGGCGGACCTATTCGATCGCATGCATCGACGACCGAGGGTTCACAAGATCGGCGACAGAACCGGACGTTTCGGCCCGCTCACGTCGCGGATGTGACCCGCCGTCGGGCAAACCAGGCCGTGCCCGCCGCGCACAGCATGAACGCGCCGCCCGCCGGGCCGGCGGTCCACGCGGGCGAGACAAGGGAGCCCAGGCTGTACGAGATCCAGGAAATGGCGAGCCATACCGAGGCGGCCCCCGCGCAGCCGGCCGCGACCGGTTCGACCCAGCTCAGGTCCGGACCGTGGGACGGCTGTCGGAACCGGAAGACGATCGATGACAACAGGAGCGTGACAGCGCCGAGAAGGACGATCAGCGGGGGCTGCGTCGGCCCCGGAAGCGGGAGCCTGTAGTCGAATGTCTGGACGGTGGTGAGTACCATGCCGACCACGCCGATGGCCATTGTCTGCGCCCGGGTGAACCACTCCTGCCGCTGGTACAGGTCGGCTTCCATGCGCTGGAGCCGTCCGGCCCGTTGCTGCTGGCGCCGCCGGATCACACGTTCGGTGATCATGCTGACGCTGCGGGCGCGTTCCTGAACCGCTTCGGCGTAGATGCCGTCGTCGCCAAGCTGATCGCTGAACCAGGCGGCCAGCTTCCGGTCGTTGGCGAACAGGCCGTTCGTGGACGTGGTGGTCCACGGCAGCCGCGCCGCCATGTTCGCGCTCGCGATCTCAACCGTGCGACGGATTTCTCGGAGCCGGGTCGAGCCCAGCGTCAGCCCGGCGTCGTCGAGCTCGAGACGAGCCAGCCGCTGCAGGCCGGTGAACAGGTCGGTGTCCGAGACCGCGGTCTCGTCGGCGATACCGGTCTTGAGAATCCGGAGAAGATCTGATACTGTCTCGTCCGCCTCCTGGCGGATACGACGCAGTTCCCGCTGTTCCTCCGACCAGACCCGAAGCTGGTAGCGGATCTTCGCGGCGTGCAGAAGATAGCGGGGTAACGGAGGCAGGCGCAAACCGCCGGAGGTCCATGTCCATCCGCTCAGCGCGTCATCATCACCGTGGGGTGCGATCACCGCTATCCGCCGAACGGCCCGTGAGTCGGTGTCCCGGGTGTGTTCGACCGCTTCCCAGACGGCGAAACCGGTTGGCACCGTCACGCCGTGTCGCCACCATTGCCCGGCGATATCGACTGGCATCGCGGTATGTACCGCCGCGGCGAGTTCCCGGCTTATCTCGTTGGCGCCGGCCCCATCGCCAGCGGGTACGTGGTGGGACTGTGCCAGGTACAGCCGGGCCTCGCCGAACAGGGGATCCGCGGGGTCGGCTGCGATCCGGGACCACTGTTGGTCCAGTTCTTCCCAGGACCGCGGATCCGCCGGATCCAGGACGAACGAAAGGCAGAGGACGTCACCTTCGCGACGGAGAATCGCCTGGACGGTGCCGCCGGCGGCTGCCTCACAGGCGGCGATCGGTCCTTCCTCCAGCAGATCCGGATCGGCGGGAAGAACAGAAGGAAGGGTTGCCGTGACCTGCTCGCCCATACCCAGTTCGCCTTCGCATGCCGACCAGATACGTCTCAGCTCGCGGTACGCCTCCTTGCCGGCGTCTCCCTCGGCCGATGCGAACAGGTGGACGACCAGCTCGTAATCGGTCAGGATCGGGACGTCATTCATCGTCGGCTGGTTGCCCGTTGTCCGGACCTCGCACGCGGTGCTTCAGCTCGCCGACCCTTTCCCGAACGTATTCGTCGGCGGACTCGAGGGGTAGGTCCTGGGCTCTGTTTGCCCATATCGGACGATCGCGATCGAGTCGGCGTCGGGCGGCGCGCGCGGCTTCAAGATCTCCGGACTCGAGTGCCGTCTCGATGTCGCTGACTATCGACATCGCCTGTTCCCAGCCGCCGGATGTCAGCTTCCGGGTCAGGAGATTGTCGAGCGCCGCCAGGATGTCGGCCCTGATCTGGTCATCGTCAGATGTATCCCCCATAGACCCATACTTATACTGTTACGACCGGATCGGCAACCAAGGGTTGTTGATCCCGATTTGTGACCGTGGTTGATTGCTGGCTGAACGGCATGACTCGAGCCTTGAACGGCGCGACCAGAAGTGTTGCCGGATGCTCGGGATGTTGACCGGTGTCTGCGCCGCGACCGGGAGGCCGCTGCCGCCGGCGTGGCGCATGGTGCGTACTCGATCGGTGGCGTATAGTAAAATCAGTTAGGCTATCGGCGATCCTGTCACGATGCGCCGCATGGGTGTTACTACTATCGCGTCATGACAGATGGGGGCCCGGGGGAAAACCCTGGTGATGGTCAATATGCGGCGGAACCCTGGCCCGACTGGGACACGGCGGATGCGGCGTCGCTCGCGCGCTACGTGAATCCCGCGTCCTTCGACGACCTCGGGGTACCGCTCGCGATCGTCTTCAACGAGAGGCATCCCGACCTCGCGGAGCTGGCCGGTCGCAAGGTGATACAGGATGCCTATGAGGCGCTCGCCACGATGAGGCTACGGTATGGCCTCGATGCCTGGAGCGGCCCCCACGGGGACAGGCAGCGCATCCGGTATCCGGCCCGTGTCCGCCGGGAGAAAGGTACCTGTCTCGATCTTGTGCTTATGCTCGCGGGGCTGCTGCTGCGGGCTCAGATCCGCCCTGTCGTCGCGCTGCTCGACCGGGGACAGGACAGGCACGCCATTCTTCTCGCCGATGTCAGGAGGCCGCTGGACACGAGCTACCTGCGGCAAAGCAGAGATTTCAGGGGTGTCGTCCTGCCTCGTCCTGGGGCGGAGGACGGTGTGATAAAGCTGGCACCCGGAGCCCGTCTGCCGGGCTGGCTCGTCCCGGTGGACGTAGTGAAGGTAGCCATCGAGCGTGACGAGGAACAGCCGGCGCCGTTCGAGGAGGCGGTCCGGAGCGGACTCGAAGAGCTCGGTAAGGGATATGGAACGACGCTGCTCGACATCACTTCGTCACCCCATGCGGAGAACCCTCTCCGTAAGCCCCGGGATGCGCAGACTCCGGCCATCTACGCGCGGCTCCCGGTGCTGGAGCAGGCCCCGTCACGATACGGCAGCCGGGCGGACACCTGGGAAGCCCTCGAGCGCAGTCAGGGGCGCATCGTGCTGCGGGGAAACCAGGGTATGGGAAAATCCCTGCTGGCTTACGAACGGGCCCGAGGCGCCGACGCCGGGTACGGCTGGTTCCTGAACGCAAGTGACCGTTCGTCGCTGCTGTCCGAACTGGCCCTGGCGGAGCTGGAGCAGATGTCGCGTGTCGGCCTCGTGCCGGACGACCTCGACCGCGAGCCGTATGCCAGGGCGGCGCTGCAACGTCTTGAGGCGAGCGACGCGCCCTGGGTCGTCGTCCTCGACAATGCCGACAGATCTCCGGAAGAGATCCGGGACCTCCTGCCGCGGACCGTCAAACCCGGCCAGACACTGATCGTGACGAGCACGAACGCGGAATGGGACGCCTTCTTCCCGGGGGTCGAGCCGATTGTCATCGGGCCGCTGGAGCCCTCGGACATGGTCGATCTGCCAGAGCAGCTTCAGGCCGTGACCCGGGGAAGGCCGCTGGTCTACGAGGCGCTGCGGCGGTTGGTGCGGGCCGGCGTGCGGGAGCCGTTCGTGCGTCCAGGGGAGGCGGGCCCGGGGGAGAGCGGTCCGGCTCTTGTCTGGCGCCTGGCCGCCGGCGTCCTTGCCCACGACCGCGCCGCGCTCGACGCCGCGCATGCCGTGGCATGGGCGCCACCGGTGCTGCTGCCTGTGGACGATCTCGTCGCAGCCCTCGGGCTGGACGACAGTGCCCCGCTCGACACCCTGCGGGACATCGGTCTGGTCACCACCCGCACCCAGAACCGTGTCACCACCCTGCAGATGCACCGGTTGTTGCGCGCAGAAATCCAACAGGAACGTCACGTGATGACCCAGGGTGCGCTTGTCGGGCTGCCCGGCTGGGCTTCTCTGGCGAGCACCGACCCTGGCTGGCATCTGCTCGTGCGCCTCGCGGACAACGACACGGTCAGAAGCCTTTATGAAGCCGCTGTCCGGCCGGGTTCGCTTGCGGGGCTGGAGCCACGCCGTCGTGGGCTGGTTCTCCACGGTGTCGCACGTGTTCTTGAGCTGCGTTCCATGGTCAGGGAGGCCTCGGCGCTCTACACCGAGGCCCTCGGTCATTTCGACCCGGAGCGGGACGCTCCGCTTGTGGCCGAATGCCTCTACGGCCAGGCACGGTGGGCCAACCAGAACAGCAAGTCCACGCCGGACGAGATCGAGGCAGGCATTGCTCTCGCTCGCGAAGCCGAACGACTGGCGAATGTCGACGGTACCTCCGAAGGCAGGATCAGGGCTGCCCGAGCCATGGCAATGCGTGGCCTGCTGCTGCGCAAGACGGTCGGCCGCCACGGCGTTCCTGATGACCCGTCGACGTTGGCCGAGGCCCTGGAACTCCTGCAACACTCGCTGGACGAACGCAGGCGCCTGGACGATCCCGAGGTCGACAGGGCCGAGTTCAATCTGCTCGGGACCTATGTGAGGCTCGCCAAACTGACCGGCGGTGACGATGCACATCGTTGGCTCCAGGCAGCCTACGAAGGGTATTCCCGGCTCCGGGCGATGCGACTCGAGCAGTTCGGCGGCGTTGTTATCTCTTCGATTGCGGTATGCACATCGGGGCGTGGTCTCGCGCTCTATTATGGCGCGCTCACCGGTGTCGACCCCCGGCGGAAGAACTCCGGACACGACGACGTCCCGGTTGTCGGGGTCACCACCACGACCCGTCTCGACCTGGTACGCCAGGCGAGCGTCCTCGTCGCGGATTCCCTGCGGGAGCGGTCAGAACTCGCCCCTCTCGACGTCGACAGCGACGACTGCCTGAAGTCCATCGCGCTGCTTGAGAAGATTCTCGGTCTCCGGCGGCTGCTCGTTGCCGCGACCCCCGGTTCTGCCGCTGCCTCCGGTGCTGAGTTGACAACGCTTTCATCCGAAGAGGTCGAGAAGGTGCTCCACCCGACCGAGCAGGAGCTGCTACGTGAAGTAACTACGTTCGGCCTCGTGTCGAGCGTATAGCCACTGCGCCTCGAAAATGATTACTTACCATGACGTTAGGTGGCGCGACAGTCCTGCATGGCGAGCGCGAAGGCCGCGCCGCGCTCGCTGTAGTCGCGGAACCGTCCAAAGCTCGGCGCCGCCGGCGACAGCAGGACGACACCGTCGGGTTTCGCCCAGCGATAACCCTCGACGACAGCGGCGGCGAGGTCGGGAGCGTCGACGATTGTGACATGTGGGCCGGCGTCGGTTTCGGTGACCTGGCGGCGGATGTCCGGGCCATTGTCCGGCACGGTGAGGACAAGCGTGTCCAGGGTACGGATCCGAAGGCCGACAGCCAGTGGACGGTAGTCGATGCCGCGGCTGTAACCACCGACGATGAGTGCGACTCTGCGGTCGTCGAAGGCATCGACGGCCGCGAGCGTCGGCAGGACGTTCGTCGACAGGCTGTCGTCGACGAAGCCGACCCCGCCCACCGACCCGATCATCTTCAGCCGGCTGTCCAGACCGGCAAAACCCTCCGCGGCGGCCCGCAGCTTGTCGTCGTCGTCCGCCTCGGGCACACCGAGCTCCCGCAGACATGCCTTGGCAATTGCCGCGTTGCGCCGGTTGTGGAGGCCGAGAAGCCCCAGCGGCCGGGTCCAGTCGCCGACTGTGTCGTCGTCGGCGTGCACCCATCGCACCCTCGGGCCGAGGAGGTGCCGATGGGCACGGATCAGGTCACTGTCACCGTTGGCGACGGTCAGCTCGGCGCCGGGCTGCGAGCAGGCGGACAGCTTGTCACAGTAGTACGTCTCGGGATCGCCGTCGTGCCACGGCAGATGATCGGGATGCAGGGAGGTGAGTGCGACCACCGGCGGGGAACACGACAGGTCGGTCGCCTGGTAGCTGGACACCTCCACGACCCAGAAGTCGTACTCGGCGCCGACCCGCGGATCGTACGGCGGCACACCGATGTTGCCCGCGACCAGGCATCGGTAGCCGAGCCGGGTCAGCAGGTGCCCGGCAATGGCCGAGGTCGTGCTCTTGCCCTTGGTTCCGGTCACACACAGCACCTTCGACCGGTCGGCCTCGGCAAGCCACAGGCCCACACCACCCACCACCGGGATGCCGCGCTGTTCCAGGCTGCGCACGGTCGGGCCGTACCGCGAGATCCCCGGCGCCTTGACAACGAGCTCACAGCGGGTGAGGGCGTCAAGTCCGCCGGCCGCGGTCGCCAGCAGCGGTCTGCCCTCGACGTGGGTACGGGTGGGAGCGTCGTCGACGAGCACCGGGTCGAGCCCCAGGGCGAGGCAGGCCCGCAGGTTGGCTTCGCCCTCGCGGCCCAGGCCGTAGAGACCGACCGTGCGGCCACGCAGGTCAGACCAGGAGATCGTCGGGCGCATACCGGTCCGGAACGAAGTGGCGGCCATGCGGTGTGAGCAGCTCCTCGGGCGTGGGCTCCCCGGACAGGGGACCGAGTGCGGCCAGTACGGCCGAACCGGCCCGGTCGTGGCGTGGGGCGGTCAGCAAGGTGGCAGCCCGGCACTCGGTGACGTCACCGACACATTCCCAGGGCTTGTTGTCCGTGGACAGACCCAGCAACGTGCGGAAACGGCCCAGCAGCGTCACGTCGGCCAGTGGTTCACGTCCGTCGAACACCTGCCGCAGCGTCGGCTCGTCCATGAAGGGGGAGAGGACCAGGTCGATGAAACAACACTTGTCGCACTGGCCGCACCACCGGTCCAGCCGCTGTGCCGGGTCGATGTGGAAGGCGCGGTTGCAGCTGCGAAAGTGGTCGAAGTACTGCGGGAGCGTGGCGAACCGTCGCGCAATCCATAGCTCGGTGAACGGACGCAACAGCGAGAAATAATCCGGCCCGCCGGCCAACGTTTCCGCTAGCACCGAGCGCAGGGAATTCTCGAATGCCTCGCCCTTGGAGTACTGATGGTTGATGGACCGGCCGTCGACCTCGATGGTTCCCACGGATGCCGACCATTCGTTGGACATCACCACGGCATCCCGTCCGTCCAACGCGGCGGCCATGAGCGCGATCGCCGAGAGGATTCCGGTGACCGGAACGTGCCCGTTGAGAAAGCCGAGCTCCGCCGACCGCAGCAGCTGGGGGTCGATGAGCCGCTCCGCTCGGACGACCGGAAAACCCGTGACGCGGGCGGGCCGCTCGATGGCGTCGAAACGGTCCCCGGGCCGGTTGACCACGAACAGCGCCGGGTCCTTCGCCATCGGCCGGAGGAGCTCCGCGGTGACGATGGAGTCCACCCCACCGCCGAAGGGCACCAGCGGCCGGCCGTCCTGCGGATTGAAGACCACCGGCGCTGTCCGCTCCAACCGGGGACCCACGATCCGCAGGTCGGAAAGGTCGAGATTGTTGCGGTAGGCGAACTCGCCCAGACCGTCCAGATAGAATTCGCGCAGAAAAACGCGCTCGACGTCCGTCACCGCGGTGTCGCCGAGGTCGACGACCGGCGGGGCAGCCG
>NZ_CAAAFT010000367.1:10229-10723 GCF_900634765.1 Candidatus Protofrankia californiensis
TAATAGGAGACTGCGGCCAGCAGGAACACCAGCCGCGCCGCCTCGGCGACTGCCGGCTCGTCCCAGGCACCGCCGCCGGGGAAGGTCACCTCCTCGCCGAACTCCCGCCCGTCGAGCCGGTAGCGGCACACAAGCCGGTTGCGGGAGGCGTCGATGTCGTAGCCGACGTACCGGAAGCTCTCACCACGTCGAGGTGACACCTTCACGGAAGATCCTTTCCGCGCAGGCGGGCCGCGGCGACGAACCGGCCGCACGGGTTCTCGGCCCGGTGGCTGAAGAACGGCGTGCTCGGGCCGGTGCCGAGACCGGTGACGTGCACCTGGCTTTCCGGCACGCCCGCGGCGACCAGCTGCAGGGTATTGGCCCGCCACAGGTCAAAGGTCCACTTGCCGAGACCGTCGGGCCGCACCACCGCGTCGAGCTGGTCGCCGAAGGCGACGCGGGCTGCGTTGACGACATCCTCACCGACCTGGTAACGGTCGGGGTGAATGGCC
>NZ_CAAAFT010000368.1:0-515 GCF_900634765.1 Candidatus Protofrankia californiensis
AACGGGCAACGTCCGCACGCCGGTACACATCTGGGCGATGATCACTTCCGGATCCTCCGACCGGGGGTTGTCACTGGTGAAGATCGAAAGATCGGCGCCGGCGGCGGCGGCGGCACCCATCAGCGGGCGTTTGCCCCGATCACGGTCGCCGCCACAGCCGAGCACCACGATCACGCGGCCGGCTACCAGCGGCCGCACGGTGCGTAGCAGCGTCTCCACCGCGTCCGGTGTGTGGGCGTAGTCGACCAGGCCGAGAAACGGCTGGCCGGCGTCGACCCGTTCCATCCTGCCCGGTACGCCGGGAAGACTCGCCAGACCGGCTGCCGCGACCTGTGCGGGGACACCGGTTGCCACCAGCAGCGCCAGCGCCACCAGGGCGTTGCCGACGTTGAAGGCTCCGGGTAGCGCAATGCGCACCCGGACGTCCTGACCGTGCGGGCCGAGCGCGCCGAAGGTGGTCCCGGTGGGGCCGGCGGCGACGTCGACGGCGCGCCAGTGCGCATCGGCGTCCATCC
>NZ_CAAAFT010000368.1:540-6345 GCF_900634765.1 Candidatus Protofrankia californiensis
ATCCCGCAGGTGATCGCGTCCGGGACGGCGGCGGCGAGCCGGCATCCCCACAATGTGTCGGTGTCGATGACGGACACCCCGGTCCGCCCGGGGGTGAACAGGGCGGCCTTGGCGGCGAAGTAGTCCTCCATCGACGGGTGGAAGTCGAGGTGGTCCTGGCTGAGGTTGGTGAAGGCCGCCCCGGCGAAGCGGATCCCGCCCACCCGGTGCAGGGCGATGGCGTGGCTGGAGACCTCCATCGCCGCCGCGGTCACCCCGCGCTCGACCATGACCGCGAGTAGCGCCTGCAGGTCGGTGGCTTCCGGGGTGGTGCGTACCGAGGGGATCGCGGCACCGGCCAACCGGGTCTGCACCGTCCCGACCAGCCCGGTCGTGTGCCCCGCGGCGCGCAGCCCCGCCTCCAGCAGATAAGCCACCGTCGTCTTGCCGTTGGTGCCGGTGACCCCCAGCAGTTTCAGGGCTGCCGACGGGTCGCCGTACACCCGGGAGGCGATCGGTCCCAGCAATGCCCGCGGGTCCGCGGCCACGAGCACCGGGACGCCTCCGCCCGCGGTCGTGGCCGCCGCGACGCGTTCGGCGCCGGCCCCGTCGGTCAGCACGGCCACGGCACCGGCCGTGACCGCCTGCTCGACAAAGGCGGCCCCGTGCACATGCGCACCGGGCAGGGCCGCGTACAGGTCACCAGGGCGCACCGCACGCGAGTCGTGGGTAATCCCGCGGACGACCACCCCCTCGCCGGAGCCGCCGGTCACCGCAAGACCGTGGTATCCGGCGGTCAGCTCGGTGAGCGCCCGTGCGAGCGGGGCAACCGGACGCAACACCGGTGAGGTCACGCCAACGACATTAGTAGCCGGCCCGCCGGGACCTGCGCCGGGTCACGGGACCCGCGGCAGGTCAACGGTCGGCGTCCAGATCGAGGACGAGCTTCGGCGCACTCGTGCCGGGTGGGGCCACGCCCAGTGTCGCCAGCGCGAAGGTCATCACCCGTTGGAACACCGGTGCGGCGACCGTCCCGCCGTAGTGGCCGTCGCGGGGGTTGTCCAGCACCACCTCGACGATCGCCCTGGGCTGGTCGGCCGGGGCGAAACCCACGAACGAGGCGACGTAGCCGTCGTAGCGACCCGAGGGACCCACGCGCTGCGCCGTTCCGGTCTTGCCCGCCACCCGGTATCCGTCGATGGCTGCCAGCGGTGCGGTTCCCGAATCCGTGGCCACGGACTCCAACATCCGCGAGACCGTGGCCGCGGTGGCCTCACTGATCACCCGGATGCCGGGCTGGCGCGGTGTGGTGTGCACGGTCCCGTCCGGGGAGACGGTGCTGTCCACCAGGCGGGGCGCGACCCGCACGCCCCCGTTGGCGATGGTGGCGTAGACCGAGGCCATCTGGATCGCGGTCGCGGACATCCCCTGCCCGTAGGAGATCGTGGCCGCCTGCTGGGCATCCCACTCCGACGCGGGCCTCAGGATGCCGGCGCTTTCGCCCGGAAAGCGCAGTGCGGTCCTGGTACCGAGGCCGAAGTCGCGCAGCGCGCTTTCCAGGCCGGCCGAACCCAGCTTGCGCGCGATCTGGATCGTCCCGAGGTTGCTGGACACCGCCAGCACCCCGGCCGCGGTGAGGTGCTCGACCCCGTGCGGCTCGGCGTCGGTGAAGGTCCGGCCCGCGATCCGCATGTTCGGCGGTACCGTCACGGGGGTCTCCGCCGAGATCAGGCCGCGGTCGATCGCCGCGGCCATGGTGATGACCTTGTTGACGCTCCCCGGCTCGTACACGTCCTGGGTGGCGCGGTTCTTCAGGGTGCCCGGATCCGCGGTACCGACCTTGTTGGGGTCGTAGCCGGGCGCGTCCGCCATCGCGAGGATGTCCCCGGTACCCGGGACCATCACCACGACGCTGCCGCCGTCGGCCTGGGTCGTGCGCACGGCTTCGGCCAGTGCCTGCTGCGCGGCCCACTGGATGTCACGGTCGAGGGTGAGCCGTACGCTCGATCCCGGTACCGGGTCGGATTCCCGGCTCGCCGCCGACGGGATCATCCGCCCGGCCGGATCGACCTCGACCCGGCGGAGGCCGTCCGTCCCGCGCAGCAGCCGGTCGTAGGCACTCTCGATACCACCGCCACCGACGATCACATCGTTGTCACCGATCGTGGTGAATCCGACGACGTTGGACGCGAGTGCGCCGGAGGGGTACAGACGCCGGCGTTCCTCCAGGACGCCGATGCCGGGCAGTCCCAGCTCGGTCACCGTCTTGCCCACGGCCGGGTCCAGGCCACGGGCCAGGTAGGCGAAACGTCCGCTGCCTGCGAGTTTCGGTATCAGAGTGTCGGCGGGCACGCCCAGCAGCGGCGCGAGGGCGTTCGCGACGGCGCGGGCGTCGGTGACGTTGTGCGGGTCGGCGTACACCGCACGCGCCTCGACGTCCTGCGCCAGCGTCGCCCCACTACGGTCGGTGATGACACCACGGGCCGCCAGCAACGCCACCGTGCGCAGCCGCTGCTGCTCGGCGCGTTCGGCGTAGGTGGACGCCTGGAACGCCTGCAGCTGGGTCAGCCGGCCGGCGAGCACGACCAGCAGCGCGCAGAGGACGACGACGGAGACCCGCAGTCTGCGGCGCGGGCTGCCCAGGCGCATGGGCGGACGGGTCGCGGCGGTGCGCGGTGACGGCGGACGGACCGCGGTGGCGCCCGGCCTGCCCGCCCGGGTCCGTGACGTGCCCGCCTGATAACCCCTGGGGGCGGGTCGGCGGACCCGGCGCGGATTCGACGGCCGGCCCCGCTGCTGCCCGTCCACCCGGCCATGGTCCGGTTGGTAAGCGTCCGTGTCGTATACGTACTCGTCCCAGCTGGGACCGCCGTCTCCGTAGTCAGTGTCCCCGTAGTCAGTGTCCCCGTAAGCCTCCCCATGAGTGGTACGGGAGGCGCTGGCGGCCGCTGTGGAACGGTAGCCGTCCGGATCCGCGTAGCCGGGGGCGAACCCGCCGTGGTCACCCTCGTACCACCGGTCCGCGGCGCCACGACGAGCAGGACCGGATACCGTACGTGACCGTGACCGGTTACGCAACGACCCACGGTGCAGCGTGGAGCTCACCGAGCCCCTCCGGCCGGTGACCCGCCTGCGGCCGAAGCGCCACTGGTCGGCGTGCCTCCAGCCGGTGGCGCGCCACCGGCCGACGCGGCTCCTGTCGGCGTGCCTCCGGCCGGTACGCCACCGGCGGCCACCGAACCGGCGGCCGTCCGTCCCGGCGGTGGCACCACAACGGTGACGACGCCGGAGGACGAATCCGTACCGATCACACGGGCACCGGGTGGGATCGGGGTTCCGGCCGGCAGGTACTGCGGGATGCCGCCGGGGACCATGCCGAGCTGGGCTGCTCTGGCGGCGAGGGTGGCCGGGGCGGACAGCCTGTCCAGCCGCATGGACAGCGCCTGTTCCTCGTCCAGGAGATCGGACGAGGTCTGGCGCAGGTCGTGGACCTTGAACGCGCTCTGCGCAAGTGCTGTGTTGAGCAGCAGGAGGCACATGAGGCCGCCGCCCATGAGCAGCAACAACAGGATGACGAAGGGTGCGCGGGGAGCGTGGCCGCGGGCAGGGGGCGGGCCGACCCGCAACGGCGACGGCGCGGACGACCAGCGCGGCTCGTCCACCCGCCGGCGCGGGCTGTCCAGGACCGACGCGGCAGCGGCCATCCCACCGGCGCGCCCGCCCAGGGACGGGATCGGGATGGCCGTATCGGCCTGCCCCCGGGCGGACGCCGAAGCGGACACCGTGCCGTATGCCGCAGCCGACGCCGCGCGGCCGTAACGATCGGCGCGGGCTGTCCGGTACGGCGCACGGGCGGTCTGCGCGGCCGGCGCCGCGGGCTTCGTCCTGGTCCGGGACTGCCGTGCAAGCAGGGGGGCCGGAGCGCTCATGCCGCACCTCCGGCTGTCACGGCTATCCGCTCGACAGCGCGCAGCCTCGCCGCGGAAGCCCGCGGGTTTGCTGCCACCTCGTCCGGGGACGGCGTCTCCCCACCGCGGGTGAGCCAGCGCATCGTCGGCGCGGCATCCGGTGGGATCACGGGCAGGTCCGGCGGCACGTCAGGGCGTACCCGTGCCGCGAACGCCCGCTTGACCATGCGGTCCTCAAGCGAGTGGTAAGCAAGCACAACGAGCCTCCCCCCGACGGCGAGCGCGTCGAGGGCCGCCGGCAGAGCCTGGGCGAGCGCCTCGAGTTCGCCGTTCACCTCGATCCTCAGCGCCTGGAATGTACGTTTTGCCGGATTTCCACCGTTACGACGGGTTGCGGCCGGGATGGTCCGGCGGACGAGATCGGCCAGCCGCGCCGAGGACACGAACGGTTCACGGGCGCGTTCGGCGACCACGGCCGAGGCGATCCGGCGCGCGAACCGTTCTTCTCCGTAGTGGCGGAGGATCCGGGCGAGCTCGTCGGCGTCGTAGGTGTTCACGACGTCCGCGGCGGTACGGCCCCGGCTCGGGTCCATCCGCATGTCCAGCGGGGCGTCCCGTGAGTAGCTGAATCCCCGCTCGTCGGAATCGATCTGCAGTGAGGACACTCCGAGGTCGAACAGCACGCCGTGCACCTCGGTCAGGCCGAGTGTGTCCAGGACGGAGGGGAGCTGGTCGTACACGGCATGCACCAGCGTGACCCGACCAGCGCGGTCGGCCAGCCGCGCGCGGCTGTGCTCGAGTGCCTGTGGATCACGGTCGAAACCGATCAGGCGGGCCGCCGGGCAGACGTCGAGTAATGCGCTGGCATGACCGGCGAGGCCCACGGTGGCATCGACCAGCACCGCCCCGGGCTCGAGCAGTGCCGGCGCCAGCAGGGCGACGACACGATCAGAGAGGACGGGGGTGTGGATGGTGTCCACCTCGACCTCCTCGAACGGTTCGTGGACCTCGCGGCGGGAGGAAGATTCGGTTTACGCATGATTGCGTCTTGCGGAAGCCGCGGTGTACACGTACAGATGACGTACAGATGACGTGAACAGATGCGAAGAACGGACGCTGCCGGGTGTGGGGAGGCGTGGGACTGCGTGCGCCGGAGCCGGCCCGGCGTCACAACCGACCCCGCGGGCTCGGCATGTGCCCAGGTCCCGCCCCGCTCACGCCACCGGACACCGGGGAAGTGGCGTCCGGTATGGAGCGGGGGGAGACCTCGGCGCACGCCTGTGCTCCGGGTTTCGGCAAGGCTGCGGCAGTACGCCGAAACGTTCGACGGTGGTCGCCGCTTCTGACCGGGTGTATCCACCTCGTATGACGCTCAGATGACGCCGGGCAGCACCTCCTCGGAAAGCGCGGCGAAGTTCTCCTCCTGGCTTGCCAGATAGGCGTCCCAGCGGGACGCGTCCCAGATCTCCACCCGGGTGTTCGCGCCGTTGACGACGCAGTCCCGCGTCAGTTCCGCATACGCCCGCAGGGGGGGTGGGATGGTGATCCTGCCCTGCCGGTCGGGAACGTCGTCCGAAGCTGAGGAAAAGAAGACACGACTGTAATCCCGTAGAGCTTTTGCCGTAACAGGCGCGGTCCGGAGGGACTCGCTGATCCGGGTGAACTCAACCATGGGGAACACGTAGAGACAACGTTCCTGCCCCTTGGTGATCACAAGCCCCCCTTCCAGCTCCTCGCGGAACTTCGCCGGCAGTGTGAGCCGACCTTTGTCGTCGAGCCGTGGCGTGTGGCTGCCGAGGAACATCGGCAGCCTCCTCGCCCGTGCCCGAGAGGTTCATGGCCGTTCAAACCCCACCCTGGCTGGCCGGCAGTGCGTCCGTCCCCCACTGCGCGCCACTGTACCCCACTCCCCCCCACC
>NZ_CAAAFT010000369.1:0-2315 GCF_900634765.1 Candidatus Protofrankia californiensis
CGCCACTGTACCCCACTCCCCCCCACCTGTCCGACACTCCGGACACCCCCACGCCCACGTTCGGCGAGGTCCGGAGATCATGCATCCGGCATCAATGTGTCTTTTGGCCGAACATGCCAAAAACACCTCCGGTAACCGATGTGGCAGCTATCCTCGAACGTCGCTGCGAATGAGTACGCTTTCCGGACAGAGCGGGCAGATGATTCCAACCCATGAAGATCATCTCCTGCTTGGGTGTCACACTCGTGGGGGGTCCGCCGGGCCCACCTCGCCGATCTGAGGACGGAGGCCGACGTGACGGTGACGGAACCCGGCGTCATGCAGTGGCGCGAGTCCGGGACCGGCCTTCGCCACCTCGCGGATGTCGCGACGCGCATAACCCGCTCGGTCGAGAGCGTCATCGACGGCAAACCCGAAGTGATCAGGACGGCGCTGGTCGTTCTGCTCGCCGAGGGTCACCTACTCATCGAGGACGTGCCCGGAGTCGGCAAGACGATGCTTGCCAAGACACTCGGGCGTTCGATCGACGCCCGTGTCCGCCGCATCCAGTTCACACCCGATCTACTGCCCAGTGATGTCACCGGGGTGAGCGTCTACAAGCAGGACACCCACGACTTCGAGTTCCGCCCCGGACCGATCTTCTCCAATCTGGTCATAGCCGATGAGATCAACCGAGCCGCTCCAAAAGCACAGTCGGCACTCCTCGAATGTATGGAGGAACATCAGGTCACCATCGACGGTGTCACCTATCACCTGGAATCGCCGTTCATGGTCATCGCGACCCAGAACCCGATCGAGATGGAAGGCACCTATCCCCTGCCCGAGGCGCAACGGGATCGTTTCACCGCCCGGGTGTCGATGGGTTACCCATCGCCCGCGGCCGAGCTGACCATGCTTGACAGTCACGGGAACACCGAGCCCCTCGACGCGGTCGACCCGGTCACCGAGGCCGCCGAGATCATCAGGCTCATCTCCCTGGTCCGTTCGGTGCACGTGTCCGAAGAGGTACGCCACTACATCGTCGATCTCATAACGGCGACCCGCCGGCACCCCGAACTCGCCCTGGGTGCCTCCCCGCGTGCGACACTGCACCTCATCAGGACCGCCCGCGCCCGAGCCGCCCTCGACGGCCGTGCCTTCGTCGTCCCCGACGACGTTCAGGCCATGGCCGAACCGGTCCTCACGCACCGGTTGCTGGTCAGACCGGAGATCGCGGCGTCGAGCGCGTCCGCCACCGAGGTCGCCTCCCGGATCATCGCGGAGATCATCGCGCGAGTCCCCATCCCGCGTCCGGGGACACGTCCGCCACGCCGTGGCCGTTAGATTGCCGTGTTGGACTTCCTGGCGGCCTTGCGCGGCCTGACCATCCGCGGGCACTGTTTCGTGGCGACCGGGTTGGCCTGCTGCGCCCTGGCAGTCACGGTCGGCGAAAAGGATCTTCTTAGGGTCGGCCTGCTGCTGCTCGCCCTGCCGGTGTGCTCGACGGCATTCGTGTGCAGGACCCGCTACCGGCTCGCCTGCCACCGGCGCCTGGCACCTGTCCGCTCAACAGTGGGGGCAGCGGTGTCGGTCAGCATTCGGATCGACAACATGGGTCGGCGTTCCTCCTCGGTGCTGCTGGTGGATGACGACGTCCCCGCTCATCTCGGCTTCCGGGTACGCTTCGTGCTCGACCGGGTGGAGCCGGGGGGTGCCCGGTACCTCACCTACCAGCTTCGTCCCCAGCTGCGCGGCCGTTACCTGATCGGGCCGATGGCGATCCGGATCACGGATCCGTTCGGACTGTGCGAACTCACGCGAACGTTCCGCAGCCGCGACGAGCTGGTCGTCACCCCGCCGCTGGAAGCCCTGCCCGCGTTGCGTCCCGGCCGGCAGATCATGATCGGCAACCTCCGTGAGCGCACCAGGCCCACCCTGGGAACCGACGACTTCGTCACCCGCCCCTACCAGGCCGGGGACGACCTGCGGCGGATCCACTGGCGAACCAGTGCACGCGCCGGTGAGCTGATGGTGCGCCGGGAGGAAAGCTTCCGGCCGGCCAGTGCGACCGTGCTGCTCGACACCCGATCCGACGCCTGGGTCGGCCATGGGCCGACCTCGTCGTTCGAGTGGGCGGTCAGCGCCACGGGCTCGATCGCGGCACATCTGGCCGAGAGTGGCCAGCTGGTCAGCCTGATATGTGACGGCGGCGTGACGACCACGCCGGCTGCGGGTCGGTCGCGCAACCCGACCCGCAGCACCACCGCGCTGCTGGACGCACTCGCTGTCGTGACCACCAGCGACGCTTCGTCGTTTCCCGGTACACCGTTGCCGGG
>NZ_CAAAFT010000370.1:0-3813 GCF_900634765.1 Candidatus Protofrankia californiensis
GCAACGGGATGCTCGTGGCGGTCCTGGGATCCATCGAACCGGCAAGGGCGGGCATTCTCGCCATGGCGCGCCCACGCGGCGCATTCGCGACAGCTCTGCTTGTCGACGTCGCGACCTGGGACGGGAATCGCTCCGCGGCCAGGGAGGAGAGCCTGAACGCCTGCCGTGCGCTCTTCCAGCGTCACGGCTGGGTCGTGATCACCGCCGGATACGGCGACAAGCTCGCCGATCTGTGGCTACAGACGTCCGGACGGGGCACGGCTGGCGGCGGTGGGGACAGTCGGGTCGGACACCGGGCCGACTCCACGGCAGCAGGCATGATCCACCATGATCTGCCAAATCAATCGAATTCATCGGATCCGTCGGATCGGCCTCCCGCCCAGCCCGGTGCCGCCAGCTCGGAAGCCGTCGGGCCAGATGCGCTCAGGCCACGCTCGGCAGCCTTCCCACCCGGGAACACCCAGACGCCGACCCGTGCTCGGTCGTCGACCGTGCGGGAACGCACCGGGGAGGCAACCGTGGAGGGGCAGACAGAGGCAGAAGCAGGGCTGCGGCGGTGACTCCTCGCCCGGCCCCCCGCCTGACCGCGACCCTTGGCGGCGCGCTCGCGTCGCTGCTGTGCACGTTCGCACTCGCACCGTTGTTCGACGGCCTGTGGTGGTTGCGCCTGGCTCTCGCGGCCACAGCGGTGGCGGCGGGGACGGCCGTGCTGGGCCGGGCCCTGCGGCTGCCCGTCCCGGTCATCGTGCTGCTGGACACACTCGGTCTGCTCATCACAGCGACCGCGTTGTGCGCACAGGAAACCTCCCTTGCCGTCCTGGTGCCGACCGGTCAAACCGTGGACACCCTGCGTTCCCTGGTTGCCGCCGGCCGGGACGACGTGGCCCGGTTCGCGGCGCCGGTGCCGCAACGGCCAGGTCTGGCGCTGCTCGTCGTGATCGGCGTCTACCTCGCCGTGATGATCGTCGATTTCCTGGTGGTGGTGATCCGGCGCCCGGCGCTTGCGGGGCTCCCCCTGCTGGCGCTGTTCATGCTGCCGGCGGCGGTGCTGCCCCATGGTGTCGGGTCGGTCCGGTTCGTAGTCGGCGTATCGGGCTTCCTCCTGCTGCTGATAATGGACGGGCGCGAGACCGTCAAGCGCTGGGGAAAACCGATCACCGTCTCGTCCGGCTCCTCGCCGCCGGGCAGACCGAGCGGCCAGGCCGTCGGGATCACCGTGTGCGCGATGGTGTGCGCGGTGGCCGTCCCGGCCGCGTTGCCCTCCCTGGAGGAGCTCGCACTTGTCGGGCACGGTCAGAGCAGCGGCAACGGCGAGGGCTCCGGCTCGACGGTCGTCATTCAGCCGATCGTCTCGCTGTCGCAGCAACTGCACTCCCCCCAGGTGACCCAGCTGTTGTCGGTGCGCACCACGTCACCGCAATACCTGCGGCTGACCGCACTCGAGCAATTCGACGGGCAACAGTTCACCCTGCGCGCGCTGCGCGCCGGGCGCGAGGCAAAAATCAGCAACGGCCTGCCCAGACCCGAAACCGGTACCCGCAGCACCACCGTCGCCGCGACCATCAGCGTGTCGAACGAGCTGCAGACGTACTACCTCCCGCTGCCCGGACTCCCGAGCAGGATCACCGGCCTCGACGGCGACTGGCGGCTGGCCGCCGAGACCGGCACGGTGTTCAGCACACAAACCTCCACCGCCGGTGTGACCTACCGGGTCGAGGCTTCCGTCCCCGCCCCCGCCCGGAGCGATCTTGCGGCCGCGTCGATGACTGTCCCACCCGAGCTGAAGATTGACACCGAGCTGCCTGCCACCATCGACCCCCGGATCCCAGCCCTGGCACGCCAGCTCACGCGCACCGCGTCCGGCCCCTACCAGCAGGCCCTCGCCATTGAGAAGTACCTGAACAGCAGCACCTTCACCTACGACCTGGAGGGTGCTCCCACCACGCAGGCCGGGGCGCTGGCAGACTTCCTGCTCACGCGCAAGCGTGGCTACTGCGAGCAGTTCGCCTCCGCGATGACCGTGCTGCTGCGGACGCTGGGGATCCCGGCCCGGGTGGCGATCGGCTTCAACGAAGGCGAACGGCAGCCGGACGGAACCTATCTGATGACCAACAAGAACATGCATGCGTGGCCCGAGGTATGGTTCGCCTCAGCCGGCTGGATCCACTTCGAACCGACCCCGCCGGTGCATGCAGGCATCACCACTCCCGACTACGCACGGATCCAGGACCCGACCAGTCAGGCTGCTGCTTCCGCGACGACGGGCTCCACCGCGCCGCCGTCCGCGGCCACCGTCCCGAGCACTGGCACCGCCCCTGACAGCGGGCTGGACACGCAGGCGGACCAGCCCCCCATACAGGTACAACCCGCCGGTGGTGGGCCGCTGCCGACAGTCCTCTGGTGGGTTCTCCTGGGGACAGGCCTCCTTTCAATACTGGGTGTGCCGGCGCTGGTGCGGCTGGTGCGCCGCCGCCACCGTCTCGTGGCTGCCATGCGGGATACGCCCGATGACGACGACGGGGCCACGACTACCGACGCCCGCGCGCACGCCGCCTGGGCCGAGCTGACCGATCTTTCTGCCGACCTCGGGATGCCGCTACAGCCGAACGAGTCCCCACGAGCCAGCGCGACGCGGCTGATCGCCCGCATCACGGCCAGCGCTCGGATTCCCGAGCGGATGATCCGCGAGGAGGAGATCGAGGCGGCCCGGGCGGCCCTGATCCGGATCGCCGAGGCGGAAGAACTCGCCTGTTACGCACCACTGACACTGGTGCGATCCAGCGCATCGGACGAACGGATTGGGCGTGACCTACAGACGGTCACACAGATGTTGAAAAAGATAACGCCACGTACCAGCCGCGCTCGGGCCACCGTAGCCCCACGTTCTGTAGTCGCCGACCTGGGTGGCCTGAGGGGACTGGTTCGAACGGGGATCCATCCGGGGTCGGGGCATCCAGCGGCACGCCGACGCGGCCGAAAGACTTACAGGGACAGGGTGTGATTACCTGCTTTCTCCCCGTATGGCGAACCCCTCCCGTACGGCGGACACCGACCGGGAGGAAGCCCTGCCACCGACGGCCTTCAGCGATCGGCCCTGTCTGCTGGTGATCGTCGTCGGCTAGTGATCGTCCCACCGGCGGCGCCACCGTTGCTCGATCCGCTCGGTGAACGAGGTACGGGTCCGACGATGCGGGGTCGACGGGTGACGACCACCGGCCTCACCACCCCGACCACCGATCCGACGAAGATCAGCAGCACCTCGCGACGCCGCGAACAGCATCGTGGCAAAGCCGAGCACGCCAAGGACCACGATCAGCGGTGTCCGGTTGAGGACAACCCCGACAAGCAGGACGACCAGCCCCGCCACAAACAGGAGAAGGCTTCGGCGGACCCTGCGCAACAGGTAGGTACGGGGGTTCGTCGAGCGGACCGCACTCGCGAACTTCGGATCGTCCTCGACGAGGGCGCGCTCGATCTGATCCAGCAGGCGCTGCTCATTTTCCGAGAGCGGCATCGACGCTCCTCCCACGGCCGGCAGGTCCGGCAGACGGAACCTGACACCCAAGAATAGGCACGACCGGGCATGCGCGGTAGGCAACCAACCATGCCGAGACAGACCGATCGGTTCTTCCTGCTCTGCTTCCTCACCGGAGGAGCATGGGGCCCATGCCATGCGGTGTGATCGGTCTCGCGCCCGTGGGGAGGTTCCCACCGTGGCTGCCTTCGCCGTCTTTGCCGCCGGACGTCGACCGCCTTCGTCGTTCGGCATCCCTCCCGTGCTCATCGCCGCCGCGTCCGCATGATCCCGTACAC
>NZ_CAAAFT010000371.1:0-5426 GCF_900634765.1 Candidatus Protofrankia californiensis
CATCGGCCTCTCATTGGCTGTCACGTCATCGGCTGTCACGGCGGCGGGCCAGGACGTGCAGTTGGGCGGCAAGGTCCCGAAACGGCGCCTGGGAGGATGCGGCGATCTCCAGCTGCAGCAGCCTCTGCGCCGCGGATGGATCCGCGTCCACGGTGGCCGCGGGTACCAGATCGGCGAACACCCGCACCCCGTGGACTGCGATCACGTCGGCTCCAGCGTCGTCCACCATGCGCACAAGCGTCCGGACGTCGAAGCGGCGCGCCCGGTCGGAGCTGGCGCAGCGTCCTCTGGGATCGGCCAGCGCATACTGTGCCTCGGCGAATCTGCCGGCGAGCGCGCGAGCGAGTACGACCGCGTGCCGGTTGGCGGCGACGACGCTGAGCAGCCCGCCCGGACGCAGGGCTGCCGCCGCCGTTGCCAATGCGGTGGCAGGTTCGTCCACCACCTCCAAGACGGTGTGGCACAACAGCACGTCCGAGGACGCCACTCCGACGATCTCCGGCAGGGCGGAAAGATCTCCCTGACGCGCCGTCACGAGGTGCCTGACCCCGCGCTCCGCTGCCCGGTAGTCCAGGGAGGCGAGCGAATCCGGGCTGGGGTCGACCACGGTCACCCGGTGACCCCGCTCGGCAAGCGGCACCGCGAACCCGCCGCTCCCACCGCCCGCGTCCACCACGCCGAGCGTGGCGCCCTCCTGCGACGCCATGGTGGCAAGAGCATCCAACAGTCCGTGCCAGACCACGGCCTGGCGCAGATCCCCCCACGTCACTGGACGACTTTCGACGGCCATGCCGTACCTCCCCTTGGCGGCCCGCAGACCTGAGCCCCTTGGTGGCCGGGGGCCTGGGCCTCCCGGGCCATGCCCGCTGGGGAGCTCCCGAACCTCACGGCAGGGTAGTCGGCGCTGGGGTGGCCGCGGCCACCCCGGCGTCATCGTCCTTCACACATCACGTACAACATCACGTATCTCTCACGCTGGCAGCCGGAAACCGATGGCGATGCCGGCCACGAGACCACCCAGGGACAAACCGAGCAGTTGCAGCACCCAGCCAGGTGGACGCCGCCGGCCTCGCAGCGCAGCCTCCCGCAACTGCTCGGGTGCGTCCGGCAGCACCGTCCCGTCAGCGATCCAGGGACTTTGGCCTCCGGTGGAGCGAAAAAACCATGATTGCTCCGCCTTTGGCTCTTTAGGCGTCGACCGCACAGCATTCCTACCAATGATCGAATTCATCCGAAAACCCACCGCCAGTAATCAAGATGCCCATCAGTGGTCACCGATAGTGAGCGTTCGATCTACGATACGCAAAACGATCTATGTCGGGCCTCCGGAGCGACCCGTGGTCAGGACCCTCCGGCCCACAGCACCCGGACGGCGTCGCCAGTGCCGTCACCACCTACACCGTCGCGTCACATCGGCACGGCTCCCCGGTCGCTTCCCTCCCGACAAACATGATCCGGCGAGGGCAGACACGGACCATGACAGGGACGTCCACCCGGAAGCGCGGGACCTCGGTGCCGCATGCCACGGGCGGACATACGGTCACCGCAGCCATCACGGTCACCCGCTCTTCCAAGGAATTGACGACAATCTGACGGACAGCGTCAACGTGGCCGTGCCACCGCACTCATCGCTCGCGCAACGATCTCCTTCTCGCCACACAGCCCCTCATCGTCAACCGCCCGGCCTCACACCACCGACCGACACGCCTGAGGTCCCACGAACAATGACACCCGGGTAGAAGGATCGAAGATTTCAACATGACCGGTAAACCCTGCCTACATCAGCGGTATTAGGTGGTGTTCAGAGGCGAGAGACGAGTCGGTCACCTCGGTCACCAATAGCAATTAATCGTTTGAAAACGGGGCGGACCCGGTAACTGTGGCCACCAGCACCGGCTGGGACGGGAGGCCCAACGTTGTTTCCACCACCGCGAGAAACGTCTCCGCCTGGCGGACCAGGTCGTCGGCGTCTCGGGTACCGACCACGGACAGACCAGCCTCGGCTGCCGTCCTCTTGGCCGCGCCGGCTGCGAAGAACTGCGACCACTCCCCCAGTTCGGGTGCCACCGTCGCCAGCAGCTGCCAGACGCTGACGGGCCGACCACGGTGGCTGTGACGGGGCCGGGCCCGGTCTACAAGGACGGCAGCGGCGGCACGCAGCGCTGCCAGGTGCGCCAGGGCGTACCGCTGCCCAGGAGTCTGGGCGAAGCTCGCTTCGTCAAGGCCGTGGTGCGCGGCCATGAGCAGCTCGTCACGGGAACGACGGGGTAGCCCCGCGAAGGGGACCGAGGTTCGAGGCTGTCGATCTACGGTCTGCCGACTCATGACCGCTCCCTCCAACATGACGACATCCTCCAGTAAGTCGAACATACGTTCGAACATTGGAGCAAGTAAACCTCACCCGGATCGAACCGTCAACATCGCCGAGGACAACGACTGGACGGCAGACGCGTCGGTGACTATCCGTCGGCCCGGTGCCGTCACCGCCGGGTACGGCGCAAACGGTCGGTCCGGCTGCGGCGAGCATCCGAGCACGACCGTCCGGCCGGCAGCCAAGCGGCAGATAGGCGGCAGCCAGGCGGCTTCCGGCAAGCGGCGCGACCCACAGCCGCGGCCACAGGGGCCTTGCTCGAAGCCGGGGCCCACGCTGCGGGGTGGAGATCGGCAAGGTGGCGCTCGGGTTGCAGGGAACATTCGGCGTCCGAAACGAGGCCACCGCGCTGCACAAGGTTCGCCTACGGGCCCTCGTCCGGACCGAGTGGGGCGCAACACCCCGAGCGCCCGTTATTGTCAAGCACCTTGGATGATATAGGGGACTGACACAGCCCAGGCGTGGCCGGTAATCGACGCGGGTAGACAGGCCACCCGGGCAGGCAAGCTGCATGGGGCAGGAACGAAAGCGCGAGGAGGCAGGCTTGGTGGAGAACATCAGGCTGGTCCGCTGGACGCCCGCGCGGATGCGTGCCCAGCTGACCGAGGTCATCACCGTCTACAAGGCCGCCTTTCTGGACTTCCACGAACCCGACCCGGCGCGGGCGGCGATCGAACGGACCATGCACGCCCGCCGGCACGCCGAACGGCGGGATCTGCGGGCGGTGGCGGCTCTTCTTCCCGATGACCGCCTGGTCGGCTTCACCTACGCCCTGCCGGGGCTGAAGGGGCAGTGGTGGCACGACGTCGTCAGTGACGCGCTGGGGCCCGACGGCGCCGTGACCTGGCTCGGCGACTGCCTGGAGATCGTCGAGTTCCACGTCCTGCCGGAGTTCCAGGGCAAGGGGCTGGGACGCAGGCTGCTGCGGGAGCTGCTGCGGGAGGCGCCGGAACGGACAGCGGCACTGTCCGCCTTGGAGCTGCCCGACAGCAGAGCCCGGCGACTGTACGCCAGCGAGGGCTTCATTCCATTACTGTCGAATTTCCGATTTCCGGGAAGCTGGATCGAGTACGCGGTGTTGGGCAAGAGCCTCACTCCCACCGAACCGGCCCAGGATCAGCCCCAGCCTCCGTCCCCGCAGCAGCCCGCCCACGATGCCGGAGACAACCGCCGGCAGGCCCGCGCCATGTGAACTCCGCGCTGCTGAAGCCGCACGGCCGAGTCGGGCGCCTGCTGCCTCGCGCTCGCCGTACAGACCGCTGTGAACGCCCACTTGATTACTGGCGCTGCTGCCCGCGGTAGCCAGCCGGACGGTCGTCCCGATCGTTGCTGCCCGCGAAACGGCCCCCTACCCGGCGCTGCGAGCGGCGCCTTCCGGCCATATGACCTCGACAGGAACACCGCGCGATCTTGCATAATCGACGACGGAGCCCGTTCCGCCTCTATTCGCCGGTGACCTACCATTCCAGACGGCGAACAACCGGTCACATGACGAAACCAGAGTTTCGTTTGCCGCCTCGTATGCCTTCCGATTTGCTTCGGCATACGGCATGACCCGGACGGTTGAAGCCTTGCGGATCAGTTCGTCAAATCGGTCGATGTGTTCCGGTTCGGCTTTTCGCTCCCGCCGCCACCTCGTTCTGGAGCTGGTCGTAGGCGGACACCTCGGCCGAGACCATGGCCGGGTAGGTCTTCGGGTCGAAGTGAAACTGCTCCACCGTCTCCTTCTACGGCACGCTGGTGGGAAGCAACACCGGTTTTCCGTGCGGACCGGCGGTGGCGGTCATCGCCGCCGGACGGGCTGGGGCGTTGGGCTGGGGCGTTGGGCTGGAGTGCCGAGCTGCGGGCTGGAGGGTCGGACCGGGGCATGACGTCTGTGAAGTGAGCGCCGGGCAGGCCCGGATCGTCGTCAGCTTCACCGGCACCGGACGCCCTACGGGCGGTTCGTGGGAACATAACCCTTATGTAGGTCCGACCACGCTTTGCGATAGCTTGCTCGGTCGGCACCGGGGCGGTCACCGGACCATCGTGCCTGCTGCGTATCGTTCCGTCGTCTGAGATGACGACCGACACTACCGACGACCGTCAGCCTTTCGAGGGCCGCCACGGGGCGGCCGCAGGAGACACCGGTGACCAAGCATGCGCCACTGGTCGTGGAGACACTCGACGACCTGAACCCGACAGCGGTCTTCAACGCCGAGCGTGACCAAGTGGTGGTTGCGGTACGTATCACGCCCGTGTTCGGCACTCTGGACCTCGACCTGGTAGCGGCCGTGGTGGACGAGGCGAACCGGGCGGGTTTCGCGCTCGTGCGCGAGCAGCCCTTCCGAGACGAATGGCTGTTGTGCGTCTTTGACGCCTACGAGGACAACGACTGAAACCGCCGAGGAAGCGAACCGCCGGGGAAGCGAAGCTCCGGCGGACGGCAGACCGCGGCGCCCGCGGGCCCACGGCGCTCACAGACCCGCAACGCTCACAGGGCAGCGGCGCTCACGTCATCCGCGCAGGGAGTGGAACACCTCTCGCGTCGCGGTGGAACGGTTCAACGTGATGAAGTGGATACCGGGCGCGCCGCCGGCGAGCAGCTTCTCACACAGGTCGGCGGCAACCTCCACACCGACTGCCCGCACAGCCGCCGGATCGTCGGACACCGCGTGCAGCCGCCTGGCCAGGTCCGCGGGAAACGCCGCCCCGGACAGCTTCGCCATCCGCTCGATCTGCGCGACGTTGGTCACCGGCATCACACCGGGGATGATCGGCGCCTCGCAGCCGAGCTGGCGGACCCGATCAACCAGCCGGAAATAGGCATCCGCGCCGAAGAAGAACTGGGTGATGGCATAGTCCGCGCCGGCGGCAAGCTTGCGTACCAGGTAGTGCGCGTCGGTGTCGAAGTCGGCCGAGCGGGGGTGACGGTCCGGGAAGGCCGCAACCCCGACGCAGAAGTCACCGAGCGACTGGACGAGGCGTACCAGCCCCTCGGCATGGTGCAGACCCTGAGGATGGGCGATCCACTCCCCCTGTGGATCGCCAGGCGGATCACCGCGTAGTGCCAGGA
>NZ_CAAAFT010000371.1:5801-7200 GCF_900634765.1 Candidatus Protofrankia californiensis
CCTGAGGATGGGCGATCCACTCCCCCTGTGGATCGCCAGGCGGATCACCGCGTAGTGCCAGGACGTTGTGCACCCCTGCTCCGGCATAGCTGCCGATCACCTGTCGCAGCTCGGATACGGAATGGTTGACGGCGGTGAGGTGGCCGATCGGCGTGAGGGTCGTCTCCGTCGCGATACGTTCGGTGATTCGTACAGTCCCGGCCCGGGTCGACCCTCCCGCGCCATAGGTGACCGACACGAAGGACGGATGCAGCGGCTCCAGCTCCCGGATCGCCGTCCACAGGTGGCGCTCCCCCTCGGGAGTCCTGGGCGGGAAGAACTCGAACGAGAACGACAGCCGGCCCGAGGCGAGGAAGTCCCGTACGGTCAGCCCTCGGGTTTCCACGACGCTCCTGACCGCTGTCATGCCCTTGAGGGTAAGCCCTGCCACGCTCCGAACCCGGCACCCGACCCAACCGTGTGTGTCCCGTCCGCGACGAACAACCGGATATAACGGGTAAATCCGACAAGCATCCGCAACGCCCGGAGACGGAGCTCCAGGGCCCAGGCTCGCAACGCGCCACCCCCGGGCGTTTCTACAGCCGTGCCGGGCCCTGGGGCGCCGGGCTGCACACCTGTACCCGACCGGACCGGCTGCGCACCGACACCGTCCGCTCCGCGTGTGCGTCGAGTGGAACACCCACGGTGACCGCACCCGCACCCGGGTCCGCGGACTCGACGTCGACCGCGTACGGGCCACCCGGCAGGACGACCGTGACCGCACCGGTGTCGCTGTACGCCGCCACCTTCTCGGGTGGACGGGCGAAGTGCAGGACGACGTCACCGGTGCGACTGCGCGCGACGACACCGCCTTCGCCCAGCTCCCGCCCGGCGATGGTGCCGGAGTCGGTGACGAGCACGAGATCGCCGTCCGATCCCCACAGGGTCACCTCCCCGCGGCGGACCTCGGCCCGGACGCGGGTCACCCTCGGTAGCGTCAGCCGTATCCGGGCCTCGCCGGCACGCCCGTCAATACGCAGCAGTTCGCCCGTTCGTTCCAGGGCCGGACGCGGCCCGCCGACGCGCCGGCGGACGGTCATCTCCACCCGGGCGTCCGCCCGGTCGGCCTCGGCGATCTCAACCCGCCCGGCGGCGAGCCGGACCTCGACGGCACCCACCCCGCCCACCGTCCGGCTGACCTCCTGCGGCGGTCGGCGTAGCAGCACGAGCCCGTAGCAGGCCGTACCCAGCAGGACAGCGGCGGCCACGGCGACGAGGACATCCGTCATCGGTGTTTCCCGCCGCGGGTCCCGCCGATGGAAGTAGTCGGCACGCAGGGAACCGTATCGGGTCGAGCCCGGCGTCCGGTCGGCCACCGCGCTGCGCCACCGCGCTGCGCCACCGCGCTGCGCCACCGCGC
>NZ_CAAAFT010000371.1:7242-9900 GCF_900634765.1 Candidatus Protofrankia californiensis
GCGCTGCGCCACCGCGCTGCGCCACCGCGCTGCGCCACCATGGTCCGCTACCCGCGATCCGTCACCGCTACCCGCGGTCCGCCGCGGGCGGACACCGAACGAGCCGACACCGCATCGACGCGAAAAGCTCAAATTTGCCTTAATTCACCTTAATTCATTGTTCAAACAGGCTGACGAGTTCGGCTTGAGGTCTCGATTCCCCGCGTCGGCTGCGAGACTACAGCTCATGGACGAACGGCTCGCACCCGAGCGCGACCAGGAGGGGAAGTCTCCGGCCAACGACGGGAAGTCTCTCGTCAACCCTGACACGGCCACTGACGCCGACCACCTCGAACGCGCCCTCTTCGAGGTCAAGAAGGTGATCGTCGGCCAGGACCACATGATCGAGCGGATGCTGGTGGCGCTGCTCGCCCGCGGACACTGCCTGCTGGAGGGGGTGCCGGGCGTGGCCAAGACCCTCGCCGTCCAGACCCTCGCCACGGTGGTCGGCGGGACGTTCACGCGCATCCAGTTCACCAGTGACCTGGTCGTGTCCGACATCATCGGTACCCGGGTCTACCGGCAGACCCGGGAGACCTTCGACGTGGAACTGGGGCCCATCTTCGCGAACTTCGTCCTCGCCGACGAGATCAACCGTGCGCCCGCGAAGGTGCAGTCGGCGCTGCTGGAGGTCATGGCCGAGCAGCAGGTGTCCCTGGGCGGTGTCACCCACCGGCTGCCGGCGCCGTTCCTGGTGTTGGCAACGCAGAACCCGATCGAGTCCGAAGGGGTGTACCCGCTTCCGGAAGCGCAGCGTGACCGGTTCCTGATGAAAGTGGACGTGCCGTATCCCAGCACCAACGAGGAGCTGGAAATCGTCCGGCGGATGGGCGTGAAACCACCCCGGGCCGAGCGTGTCCTGGAGCCGCCGACGCTGATCAAACTACAGGAACGCGCCGCCGACGTGTTCGTGCATCACGCGATCGCCGACTACGCGGTCCGCATGGTGTTGGCGACCCGGACACCGGCCGAATTCGGGATGCCCGAACTCACCGGCCATCTCGCCTATGGCGCGTCACCGCGCGCGTCACTCGGCCTGGTCGCGGCGGCACGGGCGCTGGCGATGCTGCGCGGTCGGGACTACGTCGTTCCGGACGACGTCGCCGCGGTCGCTCTGGACGTGCTGCCGCACCGGCTGGTGCTGTCCTACGAGGCCCTTGCGGAGGGGCTGTCCGCGCGGGCCATCGCCGAACGGGTCCTGCGTGGCACCCCGGCGCCGCGGGTCACTCCTCGCCAGCAGGGCCATCCCGGGCACTGGACCACCAATCCGCACGGATTTCCCGAATACCAAGGCCAGGAAACGTCGGGGTGAAGGTGACCCAGCCAACGGACAGGCTCGGCGGACCGGGCGGAGCCGGTGGACCGGGCAGGCTCGGCATCCACGCCACGCAGGGCACACCCGGGGGAGCCGCGGCGGACCCGTCGATCGAGCGAACCCTACGGCGCCTCGAGCTGACCGTCACCCGGCGCCTGGACGGCCTGCTGCTCGGCGACCACCTGGGCCTGATGCCCGGATCGGGGACGGAGAAGGCCGAAAGCCGCACCTACCACGTCGGGGACGACGTCCGGCGGATGGACTGGGCGGTCACGGCCCGGACCACCGTCCCGCACGTGCACGACCTCGTCGCCGACCGCGAGCTGGAGACCTGGGTGCTCGTCGACCTGACGGCAAGCCTTGAGTTCGGCACCTCGAACCTGGAAAAGCGCGACCTCGCGATCGCCGCCGTGGCCGCCGTCGGTTACCTCACGGCACGCAGCGGCAACCGGCTGGGAGCGGTTGTGCTGACAACCGGCTCCGGACCGCGGCTCGTCCCCGCCCGCACCGGCCGGGACGGTCTGCGGGCATTGCTGCGGACGCTGCTGGCGGCGCCGCGGACCGCGCTGGACCGGCCGAGCCGCTCCCCCGGCAGCGCGACCACGACCACAACCGATCTCGCCGCTGCTGTGGACGGGCTGCGCAACCCACCCCGGCGCCGCGGGATGGCCGTCGTGATCTCGGACTTCCTGTCGGTCGACATGTCCTGGGAACGGCCGCTGCGCGCGCTCGCCGGCCGGCACCAGGTACTCGCCATCGAGATCGTCGACCCGCGCGAGCTCGAGCTCCCCAACGTCGGGCTGCTCGACGTGGTCGACCCGGAGACCGGCGCGACGCTTTCGGTGCCCACCTCCTCCCGCCGGCTGCGCGACTCCTACGCCCGGGCCGCCGCGGCACACCGCCGTGAGGTGGACGCGGCGCTGCGCCGGGCCGGAGCCGGCCATCTCGTCCTGCGGACCGACTCCGACTGGCTCACCGACATCGTCCGTTTCGTCCTGGCGACCCGCCGGACCCGTGGCGCGGCCAGACGCCCACCTGTTGCCCCCCGACCCACCGGAGCCGGGCGATGACCTTTCTCGCCGGCCACTGGCTGTGGCTGCTGCTGCTGGTCAGCGCCATCGCCGCCGCCTACATCACGATGTCGCTGCGCCGGGACGTCTATGCGGCGCGCTTCACCGCCGTCGAGTTACTGGCGTCGGTGATGCCACGGCGGCCACAGTGGTGGCGCCGGCACGTCCCCGCGGCCCTCCTGCTGCTCACGCTGGCCGCCATGGTGTTCTCCCTCGCCCGGCCGGCTCGGGTGC
>NZ_CAAAFT010000372.1:0-821 GCF_900634765.1 Candidatus Protofrankia californiensis
GTGCCGGTCGACGCGATCGCCTACGGCACCGCGGACGGCACCCTCGACGTGGGCGGCCAGCAGATCCCCGTCCCGGTCAACGAGGACGCGCTGCGCGAGATCGCGCGGACGACCGAGGGCTCCTACCACCGGGCCGTGTCCGGGGACGAGCTGCGTTCGGTATACGAGAGCCTCGGCAGTTCCATCGGCTACCGCAACGAATTCCACGAGATCACCACCTGGTTCGTCGGCCTGTCCCTGTCCCTGGGCCTGGCAGCCGCGGCCCTGTCGATGGTCTTCTCCTCCCGGCTGCCCTGACCCTCCTCCCGCCTGCCCCGCCTGCCGCGACCGGGCGGGCAGGGGGCCGGATCGACGTTACTCAGGCCTGGTCGGGGTAGGTCTCGATGTCTGTTGCCTTGAACGACGCCCAGACCCGCAGCCCCGGTTCCAGCCGCAGTTCGGCCAGGGCCGCGGGGGTGACGTCGGCAAGCAGGGCGGGGCTGGTGTCCACCGCGACGCGGGCACGGTCTCCCAGCAGTTCCAGCCCGGCGACCCGGCCGGTCAGCGTGTTGCGGGCGCTGCCGTGCGGCTCGACGACGCCGAGCATGACCGCGGACGGCCGCAGCGCGGCCAGCACAGGACCGGTGATCGACCTGTCCGCGACGGTGAGCGCCCCACCGCCGCGCAGCCGCACGACACCCGCTGCGGCCTCCCCCCGGTACAGGTTCAGCCCGACGAGCCGGGCCACATAGTCGGTCCGGGGCCGGCGTGCCACCTCCGCCGGCGGACCCTGCTGCACCACGCGTCCCGCCTCGATGATGACAACGTGGTCGGCGAGCACC
>NZ_CAAAFT010000372.1:846-1840 GCF_900634765.1 Candidatus Protofrankia californiensis
CGGACGGCCCGCCGAAACCGGTCAGATGACGGCGCAGATCCGCCCGGACGGCCAGCCGGGTGGACGCATCCAGCGCCGCCAGCGGCTCGTCCAGCAGCAGCAGCCGCGGGCCGGCGGCGAGCGCCCTGGCGAGCGCGACCCGCTGGGCCTGCCCGCCGGAGAGCGCCTCAGGCCGGCGGGCAGCGAACTCGCCCAGACCGAACTTCTCCAGCCACTCCCCCGCGGCGGCCCGGGCGGCGGCCCGGGACACCCCCCGGCAGCGAAGCCCGAAGGCGACGTTGTCCCGCGCGGACAGATGCGGAAACAGCAGGTAGTCCTGGAAAACCATCCCGACCGTGCGGCGCTGCGCCGGGACGAAGATCCCCACCTCTGGGTCGTCCATGACGAAGCTGCCCAGGCTGATCCGGCCCGCGTCGACCGGCTGCAGCCCGGCGAGCGCCCGTAGCAGGGTGGTCTTGCCCGCGCCGTTGGGCCCGAGGACGGCGACGGTCGTCCCGTTCGTCGCGGTCAGTGTCATGTCCAGGGTGAAGCCGCTGGTGCGCCGCACCCGCAGGCAGGCCCGCAACGCACCGTCGCCGGATCCACCGGATCCATCGGGCGTGCCGGGCAGGTCAGGGCCGCCGGAGGCGGACCCCGCCTGCGTGGGCGGCCCGGCGGCGACAGCGGTGTCGATCCTTCTCACAGGGCTGCCCCCGGGCGTAGCCACCGGTCACGCAGCAGGGCCAGCACACCCACGGCCACGGCGAGCAGCACCAGGGACAGTGCGACCGCCGCGTCCGGATCGGTCTCCAGGGCGAGATAGACCGCCAGCGGCATCGTCTGGGTGGTGCCCGGAAAGTTGCCGGCAAAGGTGATGGTCGCCCCGAACTCGCCGAGCGCGCGTGCCCAGCACAGGACCCCGCCCGCACCGAGCGACGGCGCGATCATCGGGAGGGTGACCCTGCGAAACGTCACCCACCGGCTTGCGCCAAGGGTGGCGGAGGCGTCCTCGAAC
>NZ_CAAAFT010000372.1:1865-4369 GCF_900634765.1 Candidatus Protofrankia californiensis
TAACGCCCCCTCGACCGCGACGATCAGGAACGGCATCGCCACGAACGCCTCCGCCGCGACCACCCCGGCGGTGGTGAACGGGAGGGTGATCCCGAACCAGGCGTCGAGGTAGCGACCGACGATTCCCCGGCGCCCGAACGCCAGCAACAACGCCACCCCACCAACCACGGGAGGCAGCACGAGCGGCACAGTGATCATCGCACGTAACAGCCCACGACCGGGGAAGGCCACCCGGGCCAGCAACCAGGCCAGCGGCACACCCACCGCCAACGACAGCGCGGTCGCGATGGTCGCGGTCACCAGGGACAGCCGCAGCGCCTCGCGCACACCGGGCTCGGTCAGCAGGTCCGGCAGGTTGCGCCAGGGCACCCGCACAAGCAGTCCGGCCAGCGGGAGCAGGAGGAACCCGATGGCGATGCCGCTCGCGACCGCCAGCGGAACCGGTACCCGCCCCCCGCTGCGACCCGACGAGCGGGCGGAGGCAGAGGGCGGGGTAGAGGTGCGGGGCCGGCGGAGGCGGCCGGTGACCACGGGGATCCGGCTCACGTCGCGGGAGAGAACCCGGCCTCGGTGCGGACCGCCTTACCAACATCGGGCAGCACACAAGCGACAAACGCCCCGGCCGAGTTCTTCGATCGCGCTTTCATCCGTCCCCGCAAGCTGGCAAGTCTGGAAAGACCGGAAAGAACCGACCGGCACCGGTGTTGCGCGGCGTCAGCGACGCTGCGCCGGAAGCTCCATCACCACGTTCGTCGACTTCACCGAAGCCACGGCGACCACGCCCGGTTCGAGGCCGAGCTCGTCGGCGGACTCGCGGCTCATCAGGGACACGACCCGGTGCGGACCGGCCTGGATCTCGACCTGGGCCATCACGCCGTCGCGTATCACCCGGGTCACGATCCCGGGGAAGCGGTTACGGGCCGACTCCCCCACCACTGCGGCGTCCGCGGCCGGAGGCCGGTCGGCCGAGGCCGCAAGCTCCTTGCTGAACTGGGCCAGCGCGGCACCCTCGACGGCCTGGCGCCCGCTGTCGTCCCGTACCAGCGGCAGCCTGCCGGCATCAGCCCACCTCCGGACGGTGTCGTCGCTGACACCCAACAGCCCGGCTGCATCTGAGATCCGCAAAGTCGCCATGCATGCACCATAGCCAGCGCATCTACGGTTTGTCCCAGGCACCGGGACCGAATCCACGGCCGCCGGACGCATGACCGTCCAGACCGTTACCGCCAGCGGACGAACAGGTTACGCAGCGGGCTCGTTCCGAGCGTGCGACCGGGCCTGTCCGTCCAAGGGTATCGAGCTACCCGTGGCCGGGCTCAGGCTGCGCGCAGCCGGCCGGCCAGGGCCGCGGCGGCCGATCCCGGTTCCTCGGCCTGCGTGATGCCCCGAACGACCACGACCCGCCGGGCGCCGGTGTCGAGAACCTCGTCCAGGGTGAAAATGTCCACGCCCCCGGTGACGAACCAGGGCTTGGCACCGGGAGTGAACGGTGGGGCGAGCCGGGCGGCCAGGCGCGGCAGCTCCAGCCCGACCGGCGCGCGTCCCTGTTTCGTGGGCGTCGCCCATACCGGGCCGACGCAGAAGTAGTCCACGTCAGGATCCTCGATCGCCGCGGCGAGCTGGTCGGGATCATGGGTGGACAGGCCGATCAGCACGTCCGGGCCGAGCAGCCGGCGGGCAAGCCGGGGCGGGATGTCGTGCTGGCCCACATGCAGCACATCAACGCCGGTGAAGGCGGCGAGATCGGCACGGTCGTTGGCGCTGACCAGCGCCCCCCGCCGCTGCGCGGCCTCCCGCACCACGGCGAGCTCGTCGGCTTCGGGCTGCCACTCCAGACCCTTCTCGCGAAGCTGGACGACGTCCACCCCGCCGGCGAGCACCTCGTCGAGGAACGCCGGCAGAGCCGGTCGCAGCCCGAGACACAGGTACAGCCTGGCATCGGCCAGCCGGACCAGACGCGCCTCCGCCCCCGGTGACCGCGCATACGACCTGGCGGCACCGGCATCCTGTGTCATGCCCCGACCCTACGGGTCCGGCCGCGCACGCAGGACGACGACCAGCCGCGGTCAGAAGGCGAGGGCCTGGGCCCGGCGTTTGACCTCCCTGCCACGGTTCTCCGCCAGGGCACGCACCGGGGTGCCGGGAAGGGTCGGATCGTCCCGGAAGAGCCAGTCCATCGACTCCTCGTCGGTGAAGCCGGCGTCGGAGAGCACGGTCAGCAGGCCCGGGAGGCCCTTGAGAAGCGCGCCGTCCTGGATGAACTCGACCGGGACCCGCAGCACTCCCTCGGATCGTACGGCGAGCAACTTGCGGTCCCGCACCATCTGACGCACCCGCGTGATGGGCACCCCGAGCCGGTCGGCGACATCGGGCAGGGTCAGCCACTCCACGGTCAAAGTAAACACCGAGAAACAGTTATTGGTCATACCGGGGTGACCGGAGCCCCACCGGTGGCCACCGACTGGGTGGCCGCCTCCATCACGGCGACCACCCGCCGAGCCACC
>NZ_CAAAFT010000373.1:0-1001 GCF_900634765.1 Candidatus Protofrankia californiensis
TCTGCGCGGCGGCGAGATCGGAGATCGTGACCTGGGCCTCGGCGCCGCCGGCGAAGTGCAGCAGGATGCGGGTGTGGTCGGCGTTGCTCACGTGGTGCCACACCCGCTTGTGCGCGGTTGCCGACACCCACTCGACGGGTTCGGTGAGCAGGTCGAGGATCCAGTCCAGGTGAGCGAAACCGCGGTCGTAGACGACCCCTCCGCTGACCCTGGCGTCGTCGTGCCAGGTCCCGGCGGGACGCGCGAAGCCGCCCTGGAACGTCTCCAGCCACAGTACGTCACCGACCGCACCTGCCCGGAGCCCATCGTGCAACGCACGGTAACCGAGATCGTCCCGCTGGTCGGGATGGACCGCCAGGACGAGCCCCCGCTCGGAGGCCGCGGCTATAAGATCATCAGCTTCCCGCGTGGACAGGCAGAACGGATGCTCGATCACGACGTGCTTATCGGCCTCGAGCGCCCGCATCGCCCACTCCGTGTGGGTGTGCGTCGGCGTGGCGACGATCATCAGATCGATTTCGGGATCACCGACCAGGTCGGCCGGATTGACGATCCGGCGGGCGGCGCGGTCCCCGGCACGTCCCGGCGGGCGCGACGCGCCGTCGCAGATCGCGGCCATCTCCAGACCCTCGGTCACGTCGACGGCCATGTGGTGGAAGGCGGCGGACTCGGCCGTCCCGAGCAGCCCCACCCGCACCGGCGGCGCGTCACGCACGCCGAGGGCGTGGCGTAACCAGCGTCCGATCAGGCGATGGTAGGCAGGATCAGCGAGCGTCCTGTCACCCGAACCGAGTGTGAGCATGCCCAGGCCCGTCGACGGACGCCAGGTGCACACCGGATGGACTGCCAGCTCATGGCGCACCATCAACAGCTGTTCCACGTCGTCGGCAAGCTTGTCGGGCACGACCCACTGGTCGACCGGGCGGAAGTCGCCGATACGCGTGGTGAACTCCGCGCCGTCCGGGCCCGGCAACAGCCAGAGTTCATGGACCGGCGTCACC
>NZ_CAAAFT010000373.1:1260-3685 GCF_900634765.1 Candidatus Protofrankia californiensis
GTTCATGGACCGGCGTCACCCGGCCCGGCACCAGCCCGGACGCCTCGACCAGCGGGCTGTCAGGTGGCAGCGACCGCAGGGTGGGACCGGCGAGCAGCACCGGGACGGACTGGCGCGCGCGGTCCAGCACATCCTGCTCGCTGCTGTCCAGTGGCCGGTCGATGAGGACGAGCAGCGCGTCCGCGGACCGCGCGGATGTGGGCCCGAGCCCCGCGCCCCGCAGATGGTCACCGAGTGCGCTGGCGCCGGGAAGGTTCGAGACCAGGTGAATGCGGGGCACGCAGGCACTGTAGTAATTAGCCGGTCGGCAAACCCACAGGGGGTCCGGTCATGAAACGCCGGTGACGAGGAGGATCAGCGCGGCGGTGTACCCGCCGGCCCGCAGCTGCCGGCCGGCGCATCCCCGCGCAAACCCCGTGCCCACAACCACAATCCGCGCCAGGTCGGGGAGGGCAGCCGGCCCCGGTTGCGACACACCTGGGCATAGACGGCGGCGGCGGCGCGGCCGGGCAGGGGGCGTTGAACAAGTTTGCCCAGCGTCCGCCATGGCTGCCGGGACAGGGTCATCCACGCGGCCACCGCTTGCGCACCTGAGTGCACCGCGCCATCCATGCCCACCCACTGGACGGCGTCCCGTGCCTGCTCCTCGGTCAGGCCGAGCCGGTGCAGATCAACTGCCTGCCAGGGCCAGACGTCCGGGACCGCGCTGAGATGGCGGGTGAGAAGTCCGACACCGGCCTGGCAGAAACCGCAGTCACCGTCCCAGATGAATACCGGACGTTGACGCCTGCCAACGCCCGCCTTTGGCCTTCTGGTGCTCCGGGGACTGGGGCCTCCGGCAGCGCGAAAAAACCATGATCGTGCTGCCTTTGGCCCGCTCGGCGGCGCCTGCGGCGTCGACTTGCCAGGTGTCACGGCGGGTGGCTCGTCCCGGTGGCGGCCCACCCCGTTCATACTGGACCGGGTATGGTCGCGGTGCCGGATTTCGGCGTCGCCGTCGAGCGCTCTAAGCTGTTCAATGTGGACGCGACCGTCGCAGACCCCGTCATCGGACGGTTGCTGGACGGGCGCTATACCGCGCAGGAACGCATCGCCGTCGGCGGTATGGCGACGGTCTACGTCGCTCATGACAACCGGCTTGACCGGCTGGTCGCTCTCAAGGTCATGCATCCCGCGTTCGCGCACGACGAGGACTACCTCCGTCGTTTCCAGCGGGAAGCCACCGCCGCCGCGCGGCTGAACACCCCGTGCGTCGTCTCCATTCTCGACCAGGGCAGCGATCACGGACCCAGCGGCCCGGTGATTTACCTCGTGATGGAGCTCGTGCGAGGCCAGACCCTGCGGCAGTTCATCGGCAGCCGCGAGCGGCTGACCCCCACCGAAGCCATCGAGATCATCGAACCGGTCCTCGAGGCTCTCGCGGCGGCCCACGACGCGGGGATCATCCACCGCGACATCAAGCCGGAGAACATCCTGCTCGGCTACGACGGCCAGGTGAAGGTCGCCGACTTCGGGCTCGCCCGGCCGCTCAACCAGGCGACCTACGCCATGACCCAGGGCGTTGTGATGGGGACCGTCGGCTACCTGGCGCCTGAGCAGGTCAGCGACGGCTCCGCCAGTACCCGTAGCGACGTCTACACCGCCGGGGTCGTCCTGTACGAGATGCTCACCGGGGTGCTGCCCCACACCGGCGCCACCCCGATGTCCGTGGCCTACCAGTCGGTGCACGGCGAGGTCCCCGCACCGTCGACAGCCGCGCAGGGAATCCCAGCCGAACTGGACGGCCTGGTGCTGCACGCCACGGCACGCGACCCGAACATGCGGCCGGCTGACGGGGCCGCCATGCTCGACGAACTGCACCGCGTCCTGCCCTACCTGCCGGAACCGACCGGGGACCCCGCCGGCAACGGGGCTCACGGCAACGGGGCTCACAGCGCTCACAGCGCCGGTTTTCACCACCGGAGCAGGCCGCGCGCGACCGCCGGCCTTGCCCTGGGCGGCCACCTGCTGCCCGGGTGGCGCTACCGGCTCCCACTCCGCCGGTCCCGCGGCAGGCTTGTGATGGTAGCCGTGATCGTGGCCGTCGCCCTGGTCTGCGGGCTCGTCGCGACCAGGGCATTGTCCGGGCCGGGCAAGGTGCGGGTCCCGCCGCTGGTGGGTCTCGACCGGGCGGCGGCGGTGCAGGCACTGACCGATGCCGGATTCGCTGTGGCCTACGACGAGGCCGCCACCAGCGACACCGTCCCCGACGGGAAGGTCATGGGGCAGGAACCGGCCAGCGCCACCGAGGCAGTGCGCGGCAGTACCGTGCGGATACGCCTGAGCCTGGGCAGGGCGCAGGTCCGCGTGCCCGACG
Source organism: Candidatus Protofrankia californiensis (assembly GCF_900634765.1). NCBI lineage: Bacteria > Bacillati > Actinomycetota > Actinomycetes > Frankiales > Frankiaceae > Protofrankia > Candidatus Protofrankia californiensis. Next base: position 3,617 of record NZ_CAAAFT010000373.1, read on the forward strand.
TCGCCACCCTGTCGGTGGCGGAGGCCCAGGCCCGTCTCACCCGCCAGCAACTCAACGTCTCCGGTACGC
>NZ_CAAAFT010000373.1:3833-7434 GCF_900634765.1 Candidatus Protofrankia californiensis
GCCCAGGCCCGTCTCACCCGCCAGCAACTCAACGTCTCCGGTACGCCGCGCACAGAGGCCAACGACACGATCGCGGCCGGCAATGTGATCAGGACGGACCCGGTCGGGGGCACCGAACTCACGGTGGGCGCCCAGGTGACGCTGATCGTCAGCTCCGGGCCGGCCATGGTGACGGTCCCCAACCTCGTCAACATGCCCTTTGCCACGGCCCAGACCCAGCTGGGTACCCTCGGGCTCAAGGTGACGCGGATCGACGTGAACGACGAAACCTTCGAAAGCGGAAACGTCATACGTACCTCCCCCGATCCGGGGCAGCCGGTCGCCCGCGGCTCGGTCGTCACCGTGCTGGTGTCCAGGGGGCCTCAGGCGGACGGCAGGGACGGCAGTGGCCAGATGGTCGAAGTACCCGACGTCGTCGGCCAGAGATATCAGGCCGCCGCCCGCGAACTGCAACGTCGCGGGCTGCGACCCGAGCGCGACGACTTCTCCCTCTTCGACAGCGACAACACGGTCAGGAGCACGGACCCACCCGCCGGCACCAAAGTCGAACGGGGTACTAAAGTGACCCTCACCGTCGGATAGTTCTGGTAATTGTCATATGACTGTTCCAGGCGGACATCTTTCCCGGCATACTTCGGCTGTCCGGACGAATCACCCTCGACCGCGAGAGCGAGATGCGTGCCCATACGGGGTGTCCTCCGTCACCATGGGGGCTGACGGTGTATTCGGGTGGCAGCGAGCGCCCGGTCGGCACACCGTACAGGGGGAAACAGGGGGACTCCGGTGGGAGTACTGCTCACGGGGCGACGAGCCGAACGTTTCGACCGGCTGATCAACAGCGGGTCGTCTGCCGCCCGCGCGGGCGACCGCGAGCGGCAGAACGTTGTCGCGGCGCTGCGCGCCTACGAACCGGTGTCACCGCGCCCGGAGTTCCGCACGGCGCTGCGTGCCAGGCTGCTCGCCCAGGGCCTGACCGCTCAGCCGCCGAACGCTGAGATCTCGGAGATCTCGCAGGCGCAGACCCCTGGCGCTGGCGCCCCGAACGCGGGTGCGCTGCCAGCGAAGGATCCGGCACCCGCCCTCCTCATCCCCGGCCTCCGAGGCATCCTCTCCCGGACCGCCACATCCCGGACGGCCGTCTCCTGGAACATCATCGGTTCACGTCCGGGCCTGCTCGGTGCTCTGGCGACATCCGTCGTGGTGGCCGGTATCGCTGTCGGGACCCATCGGGCGGTCCCCGGCGAGCCCTTGTACGGGCTCAAGCTCCGCGTCGAGCACATCCAGCTCGACCTCACCAGCAGCCCGGTCGAAAAAGCCAAGATCCATCTCGACATCGCCCGCACCAGGCTCGACGAGATCAACTCGATCATGGATGACGGACGGCTGCCGAAGAAGACCGTTGACGTGCGCAACCTGCTGACAGCCTGGCAGCACGAAGCGTCCGTCGGTGGGAACGTGCTGGTCCCCGAGGCCCGTAACGGTAGCCAGGATGCGTTTCGGACCGTGCAGGACTTCACCGACGACCAGTCACGGGACCTGCACGTCCTGCTGGACAGCCTGCCGGACGGCCCCCTGCACACCATGACGGCCAAGGCCCTCGACTACATGCACGGAGTCCACGACACCCTCAGCACCTCCGACATCACCCCGCCGGCGGCGGAAGGCGCACCCAGCCAGGCGGACACCTCACGCCCACCGCGACCGGTGCCGGCCTCCGACTTAACCCCTCCCGTGACCGTGAACGCCTCGCCGGAGGCCGGCGGCAGCCCCGCGGCGGTCCCGAGCCCGTTGCAGACCCGCACCGCGGGCGTTGCCGGCAACCCGAACAACGTGCCTGCAACGCGCTCCTCCGAGAACCCGCACGCCCCGACCGCCGCGGCGACCACCAGCGCGCCGAAGGCGCCGGACACACCGCCCCCGGCCGATGCGGGTGGCTCCGTACAGCCCACCGGTACCGGCGCACCGGCTTGACCACCGGCTGGCCTCGGGCGGCCCCGTCGGGGCACGATCACGATCCCAAGATCACCAGATCGGGACCACCGGCACCAGCACCAGTCCACGATCACCGAGTGGAGATCACCGGCTCTGGGAGCGGGCCGCATTGATCTGCTGCAGCATCTCCGCAACGAGGAAGGCGAGCTCAAGGGCCTGACCGGTGTTCAGCCGCGGGTCGCAGGCGGTCTCGTACCGGCCGGCCAGATCGGCCTCGCCGATCCGTTCGCCACCACCGAGGCACTCGGTGACGTTGTCCCCGGTCAGCTCGATGTGTATCCCTCCGGGATGGGTACCGAGCAGCCTGTGGACCTCGAAGAAGCCGAGCACCTCGTCGAGGACGTCGTCGAAGTGCCGGGTCTTCACGCCGTTGATGTCACGGGTGTTGCCGTGCATCGGGTCACACGACCACACCACCGGATGTCCGGCGGAGTTGACCTTCTCGACAATCGCGGGAAGCGCATCCCGAATGCGACCGGCGCCCATCCGGGTGATGAGCGTGAGCCGGCCGGGAACATGGTCGGGGTTGAGCCGGTCGGCAAGAGCCAGTACCGCGTCGGGCGAGGCGTTCGGACCCACCTTGCAACCGAGAGGATTACCGATCCGTGACATCAGGTCCACATGGGCCCCGCCGAGATCACGGGTTCGTTCGCCGATCCACACCATATGCGCCGAAAGATCGTAGATCGAACCGGTGGCGTCCTCCCTGCGGGTGAGCGCCCGTTCGTAATCCAACAGCAGCGCCTCATGACTGGTGAACAGCTCGACGCCGTGCAGTGTCGGCGTGCGCTCGAGATCGATGCCACAGGCGGCCATAAATGACAGGGCCCGCTCGATGTCGGTCGCCATCACCTCGTAGCGGCGCCCGGCCGCCGAATCACGCACGAACGCCTTGTTCCATTCGTGCACCTTGGACAGATCGGCGAAACCGCCGGTCGCGAAGGCACGGATGAGGTTCAGCGCGACCGCGCTGGCATGGTAGGCATCCAGCATGCGGCCGGGATCGGGCCGGCGGGCCTGTGCCGTGGCGGCGATGTCGTTCACCGCGTCACCGCGGTAGGACGGAAGCCCGGTGCTGGCCTCGATGTCGGCCGACCGGGGCTTGGCGTACTGGCCGGCGATCCGGGCGACCTTCACCACCGGCACGCTTGCGCCATAGGTGAGCACGACCGCCATCTGCAGCAGCGTCTTCACCTTGTCACGAATCTTGTCGGCGGTGTTCGCGGCAAAGGTCTCCGCGCAGTCGCCGCCCTGCAGCAGAAATGCCTCACCCCGGGCAACCGCCGCGAGCCGTTCGGTCAGAATCCGAACCTCAGGTGCGGTGACCAGCGGCGGCAGTACCGCCAACCGGCCGCGGACCGCAGCCAGCTCTGCCTGGTCGGGCCAGTTCGGTTGCTGCTTGGCCGGCAGGGTCCGCCAGGCGTCGAGTTCTTCCACAGTGTTACAGGGTACGGCCCGACCGCGGTACCACGTCAGTCATCCCCGGTGTTCCCCGACCGCCAGCAGAGCAGCACAGATCGACCGCTCATGGCGTCACCCGTAGCGTCCCGGGAACTTGGGCCTTCCAGCGGCGCGAAAACACGATCGCGCCGCCTTCGGCCTTCTAACC
>NZ_CAAAFT010000373.1:7459-15106 GCF_900634765.1 Candidatus Protofrankia californiensis
AACTTGGGCCTTCCAGCGGCGCGAAAACACGATCGCGCCGCCTTCGGCCTTCTAACCGAAGAAAACCTCGGCCTCGGCATAGAGCTCCTCCGGCACCAGTTTGAGCTCCCGGGTCGCCTCCGCCAACGGCACCCGGTCGATACGGGTACCGCGCAACGCCACCATCATGCCCCAGGCACCGTCGTGCACGGCATCGATGGCGTGCAGGCCGAAGCGGGTCGCCAGCCACCGGTCGAACGCTGTCGGGGTGCCGCCCCGCTGGACGTGGCCGAGCACGGTCGCGCGGGACTCCCGCCCCGTCCGTCCACGGATCTCGGTCTCCAGCACGGAGGCGATCCCCTGGAGCCGGACGTGGCCAAAGGCGTCCAGCTCCCCCTCCTTGACGGTCAAGGAACCGGCCACCGGGACGGCACCCTCCGCCACCACGATGATCGGCGCGTAGTGGGAGGCGAAGCGGTGCTCGACAAAGGCGCAGACCTTGTCGATGTCGAACGGCCGCTCCGGAAGAAGGATCACGTTGGCCCCGCCCGCCATACCACTGTGCAGCGCTATCCACCCCGCGTGGCGTCCCATCACCTCGACGATGAGGACACGGTGATGGCTCTCCGCGGTGGTGTGCAGCCGGTCGATGGCCTCCATCGCGATGTTGACGGCGGTGTCGAAACCGAAGGTGTAGTCGGTGGCGGACAGGTCGTTGTCGATGGTCTTGGGCACGCCGACGACCGGGATGCCTTCGTCGTGCAGTCGGGCGGCCACCCCCAGCGTGTCCTCCCCACCGATCGCGATCAGTGCGTCGACCGCGTGCGCGGCCAGGGTGTCCCGAATACGCGCGACGCCGTCGTCCTCCTTGTAGGGATTTGTGCGGCTGGATCCGAGAATAGTACCGCCGCGTGGGAGAATTCCCCGCACCGCCTCGACCCCCAGCGGCACGGTGGCATTCTCCAGCGGACCTCGCCAACCGTCCCGGAAGCCGACAAAAGAATGTCCGTAGACATCCGTACCTTTACGGACGACTGCCCGAATGACAGCATTCAGCCCGGGGCAGTCCCCGCCACCTGTCAGTACTCCGATCCGCACTCCGTGTACCTCCTAGCGGACCAAAGGCGGCGCGATCATCTTTTTCGCGCCCGGGTCCCCGCCGGGTCCGAGATCCGAAAGCCGACCTGGCAGATCCGGGAGACCCAGGCCCCCTGGTCACTTAATAGTCTTAGTCGGTGACGAGTCACTCCTGTCAGGTCGGAAGCGTAATCCCATGGACGTGCTCGGAGAAACACATCCGGCACCCGTGGCGTGGGGAATTTCCCGGCCCGGAAGCCGTACTTCACGGAAGCTTCACTTCGCGGGAGCCGGGGACAGCCGGGCCCGCAGCGGTGCCAGTACCCGCCACCGGTCGAGGTTGTGCCGGGCGTCGGCGAGCGCGTCGTGGGCGTCGTGCGGGGGGGGCGGCAGCGGTGGACGGCCGACCTCCTCCCAGAGCTGGCGCAGATCCCGGGTGAAACGGGGAAACAGCCGGGGAAGATCGGTCATCGTGCCGAAAAGCTGGCAGAGCACCACATGGTCGTAGGCGGCATACCAGGCCCACAGCTCCGGAGGCCCGGCCATGCCGAGAAACTCGATGATGTCGGAGCGGATGCGCGCCCGCGACCGCCAGCTGGGATCGGACGGCGGCGGGAGTTTGTCCAGGACGTTGCGCCGCACCCACGGCACCGCGAAGGCCGGGTCGAACTCGGTGGACACGGCGTAGTACTCCTGGGTGCCGTCCTCGCTGACGATTCCGATGCTCACCAGATCCAGCCAGAGGTGGCCCCCCTCCGAGCGTTCGATGAACTCGGTGTCGTAGAGATATCGGCTGGCCACCGATCCAGTCTGCCTGCCGACCTCCCGAAACGGGACGCTCATCCTCCGCCGGTCACCAGGCCACGACGGCGACCACGACGCGTCGTCGACAACAGTCCGCCCAGAACGACCGCCGTCCCCGTGGCGCCGGCCAGCGGCAGCGCCCATAGCAGCACGCCGTTCACGTCGTCATCGGCGACCTTGTCAACGGCTCTGTCAGCGGCTCTGTCGTCGCTGTGGCCGCCGCGGCCGGTCTGGCCGGCCGGGGTCGTGGTACCAGCCGGGGTTGTCGCACCGGCCTGCGGGCATGGATCACCGGGAGGCGGCGGCGCGACCGGCGGAGCCCCACCGGCGGGCGCCGGCTCGACCCGGACGTCCACCCGGGCCGCTCCCGTATCGGTGGCCAGGCAGACCACACCCGCGCCAGGGGCGGAGACGACCGTGGCCCCGGACGCCCGCACCAGGTAGCCGTCGGGGTAGGCGCCGACCGGGACACGGATCTGGGTCGCGACTCCGCGACGGAAGGCACTACCTGTCGGGGACACCGGCAGGTAGGACAAGGCGAGCAGCCGTCCGGACGGATTGTAGGTCGAGCTCACCGGAACGCCCGCGACCGCGGAGGGGTAGGGCCTGGCGAGGACGGCGAGGGTCGTGCCGGTCAACGGCCGGTCGAAGAACCATCCGATCTGCGCGGTCTCGGCAGCCGACACCAACCGCAGCACGGTCGCCGGATCCCCGGCCGCCCAGCCGACCAGGAGCACCGCCTCGTCGTTGGTCGCCGTGCTCGCGGTCGGGTCGAACGAGGCTGGGCTGCTTCGCCAGAGCAGATGGTGGGTGTCCTCCGCCCGCACGGCGCCGCTGAGCAGCAGGGGATTCGCCGACGCCGGGACCATCAGCTCGAAGCCGACCAGGCCGGCAACATCACGGAACCGGCCTGACAGCCGCCGCAGACCCGCGGCGAACACCTCGTCCCCCGCCCTGACCGCGGCGGCGGTCGGCACGATCTGGATCATCGCGCGCAGACCCTGCCCGGTGACGACCGCGACGGAGGCGGCAAGCCGGTCAAGCCCGTCACCGGCGGTGTTGTCGGCGGTGTCACCGACGGTTTTGTCGGCGTCGCCGGGCAGCCGGGCCGACCCGCCGACACGGCCCGGCTGCCCGGTGAACGTCCCATCGGCTTCCATCCGCACGCCAAGGCTCACCGCGGTGAAGCCGACGGCGGCCCACTGCGCGACGGTGGCCTGGTCGAGAGCGGCACCGGGCGGCACCGAAACGCCGCGCACGAACAGCGTCCGACCGTCAAGGTCGACAATGAACCGGCCCGCGCGCAGGACCGTGCCGGCAGGTGGATCCGTCACCGCCGACCGCGCGGGTGCGGGACTCCCCGACGTGACCTCCGGCGCCGGCTGGGCCCGGGCCGCGGGTACGGCACCGGTTGTCAGCTGGATGGCAACCGTGGCAACAGCAGTTGTCACGGCAAGCCGTGCCGGGGCACGCCGCATTCCTGCCGACCGGCGCCCACGCGACGGATGGTCGAGCGCTACAGGATCCCCCGATGAGTACACGCCGACCATCCTGCCGTGCCCCGCCAGCGGGAGGTCAGCCTGCCTGACGGGTGTCGGTCTGATCACCCAGGCCCGACAGGCCGGCGTTGCGACCGGCCCGCCGGCGGGCGCGCGAGCTACGAGGCGCCTTCGTCGACACCTTCGTCTGCGCCTCTGCCGAGGCCCGGTCGACCGTATGACCAGCAGCCTTGTGGCCGGGATCTCCGTCGGAACCGCCGGCCGCCCCGGTCGCAGCCTCGTGCGCGGCGGTGAGCTCGCTTTTGACTCGCTGTGCGTACCTGTCGACGTACTCCTGGCCTGAGAGCGCCATGAGCTCGTACATGATCTCGTCGGTCATGGACCGGAGCACGAACCGGTCGTCGACCATGCCCTCGTACCGGCTGAAATCAAGAGGCCGGCCGATGCGGATGCCGACACGGCGGATCCTGGGCATCAGCTTCCCCTGGGGCTGCACCTCGAAGGTGCCGATCATCGCAACCGGAATGACCGGCACCTTCGACTCCAGCGCCATCCGGGCAACACCGATCTTGCCTCGGTACAGCCGTCCGTCCGGCGAGCGCGTGCCCTCCGGATAGATCCCCAGCAGCTTGCCGCGCTGGAGCACCCTCACGCCGGTCCGCAACGCCATGTCGCTGGCGGCTCCACCGCTGCGGTCGATCGGGAGCTGACCCGCGCTGGTGAAGAACAACCGCTTCAGCCAGCCTTTGAATCCCGGTGCGGTGAAGTAGTCGCTCTTGGCCAGGAAGGTGACCCGTCGCGGCACGACCAGCGGGAGGAAGAAGTGGTCGGAGAAGGACAGATGGTTACCGGCGAGGATGGCAGGACCTCGTTCCGGGATGTTTTCCAGCCCCTCGACCCACGGCCGCCAGAACAGCCGCAGGATAGGGGTGAGAAACGCCTTGACGACCCAGTACAACACGTCAGCTCCCGGTGTGGTCGTCCACCAATATCGGCCCGACGTGCCCGCACACGGTGGCCCGAATAACCCTATGGAACCGGGATGGCCCCGTCCACCACGAGGACCACCTCGAAGACCGCCGCGGGGTCGACCGGAAGGTCGACCGGAAGGATGTCGACGGGCCGGAGGTCCGCGGACACCGGCCACCGGCCCTCCTGCGGCGACGCGGGGTCCGCGCGGGCATGGGACCGGCTACCGGGGCCGGCGTCGGATAAGGCATCGGCATCATAGTGAGCATGGCCTGTACCCGCCCGGCATGCGAGCATGCTGCGGAGCCGGTTTGCGCGACGAAAACAGAAAAATCGCCCATCTCCACGGAGTGCGGCCGATCGCGCACAAGCAACGAGAGGGCGGGCACCATGGCAGGCGTACCACGGCGTTCGGTCATACCGGGTGCGGAGCCGTTCGAGCACGACGGCGGCGACATCGGGGTGCTACTGGTCCACGGATTCACGGGCACACCCCAGAGCATGCGCCCTTGGGGCGCGTTCCTCGCGGAGGCGGGCCTGACGGTCTCCTGCCCGCTGTTGCCGGGCCACGGCACACACTGGCAGGAGATGAACACGACAACCTGGCACGACTGGTTCGGCGCGGCCGAGGACGCCTTCAACCGCCTCCGGCAACGCTGCCCGACCGTGTTCATCATGGGGCTGTCCATGGGCGGGACCCTGACCCTGCGGCTGGCGGAAGTGCATGGCTCGGCGGTGGCCGGTGTAGTCACGGTCAACCCCAGCCTCGGCACCGACCGCCGGGTGGCGGCGCTCGCCCCGGCGCTCTCGCGGTTCGTCCCCGGCGTGATCGGGGTAAGCAGCGACATCAAGGCCCCGGGTACGGCGGAGGTCGCCTACCGCCGGCTGCCCCTGCGGGCCTTCGTCTCCCTGCGCGAGCTGTGGGCGCTGACAGTGGCGGACCTGGGCCGCATCACAAGCCCGATCCTGACCTTCCGCAGCCGCGTCGACCACGTCGTCGAAGCCACGTCCGGACGGATCCTGCTGGAAGGCGCGACATCGTGCGCCGTCTCCGAGCGCATCCTGGAGAACAGCTACCACGTGGCGACACTCGACAACGATAGACAGACAATTTTCCAGGGAAGTCTCCAGTTCGTCGACACACACACGGTTGTCTCGGGGTGAGTCGTGCCTGACCTGCCACCACCTGCCTGTGGACCGCCGCCGGAGACCGGTCCGCCTGCCTGTGGACGGCCGCCGCAAGCCGGTCCGCCCGATGCCGAGGACCGCGACGCGGCCACGATCGGGCCCGCCGACCGGTCCGGCGCGCACCGAGATGATCCCGCACCCGCGGACGGCACCGCGAACCGGAACCCCACCGCCGGTGAGCCGCCGGCGGCGGACACCCCCGGCGGGGACGAGTGCACAGGTCAGGACGCGGATCAGGACGCGGCCTTCGCCTCGCTCGTGGCCCGTTTCGACGCCGAACCCGTCGAGCGGACCTGGCCGTCCAGCGAGGACGTCACGGTGCGGGCGGAACCCCCGAGCGTGACCGTGCGTCCGATCTGGCGCTTACCACTCGACCCGAGGTACCGAAACGACCATTTCCCCTTCCCCGCGGACGGGACCGGCACCGGAAATCCAGCCGGCGACGGGACGGATGTCGACCTTCCGGGTATCCCGGACGACCCCGACGCCTCCGATGATCCCTATGATCCGTCGGACCACTACGAGCCACCGCCCCCACCTCCGATACCACGCATGCAACCCACCACCCGGTGGGCGTTGTGTTCCATCGCCCTCGGCGTCGCGATCCTGTTGGTGCCCACAATTGCCGGGATTGACCACGGCAGGCCCTATGACGTCGGAGGAGTCATGCTTGTGCTGGGCGGAGTCGCCACACTGGTACTCCGAATGGGGGATCGGCCGCCCACCGATTCAGCGGACGGCGACGACGGCGCGGTCGTCTGATCCGGATTCGCCGGTAGGCGGACCGGACGCCTGCGTCACGTCACGGAAGGGGCGGCTGCGTGCAGTTCCACGAAAAGGTCGAGATACATGGTCACCTGATGGACACCGGTATTCTTGCCCGGATACTCGACGACGTCCTGGGTTACGGGGGCGACTACGAGATCGAGAGTATCGATCTCGGTATGACCCACGACGACGAGTCGCATGCGATGATCATCGTCGGGGCGGACTCGAGGGAGCATCTGACCCGCATTCTCATGCGGATCAAGGCTTATGGCGTCAACAGCGTGGAGCCGGGCACGGCAGTGGTGCGGGCGGCTGACCGCGACGGGATCTTTCCCGCCGACTTCTACTCGACCACCAATCTGGAAACCGTGGTCCGCCTCGGCGGCCAGTGGGTACCGGTGGAACATCCCGAGATGGACTGCGGCCTTGTCGTCTCCGAAGGGCGGGTACGCACCATCCCGGTCTCCGACGTCCGGGCCGGCGACATGATCGTGTGTGGCGTGTCCGGGGTGAAGGCCGTCCTGCCGGTCACCGACCACTCGACCCGGATACACGGAACCTTCCAGTCCATGTCGTCGTCCACGGCCCTACTGGCGCCACAGCGCCAAGCCCTGCTGGTCCGGACGATCGCCCGCCAGATCCGTGAGCTCAAGGCGGAGGGCTTCGGAGTGCTGTGGGTGGCCGGGCCCTCCGTCGTCCAGACCGGGGCCACCTCGGCCATGGTCACCCTGATCGAAGCCGGCTACGTCGACGTGCTCTTCTCCGGCAACGCCTTCGCCGCCATCGACATCGAAGCGGCCCTGTACGGAGCGGCGTTCGGCAACGAACCCAGCCGCGGCAAGGGGGCCGAACGCGGGCACGAACAGTACATCCGGGCGATCAACACGATCCGGCGCGCCGGATCCATCGCCGCCGCCGTCGACAACGGCATCCTGACCAGCGGGATCATGCATGCCATCGTCAAGGCGGACAAGAAGTTCGTCCTGGTCGGCTCGGTCCGGGACGACGGCCCGCTGCCGGACGTCCACACCGACGTGCTGGTCGGCCAACGCGCCATGCGCGACGCCCTGCGCGGGATCGGATTCGCGATGATGGTCGCCTCGATGCTGCATTCGGTGGCGACAGGCAACATCCTGCCGGCATCCATCCCCGTGGCCTGCGTGGACATCGACCCCAGCAGCGTCACCAGGATCGCCGACCGCGGGTTCACCCATGCTGTCGGTGTCGTCACGGACGCCGGGCTGTTCCTGGAACAGCTGGCCCAGGAACTGGTTGCCGACTACCGTCCGGACACGACCCGCTGATCGCGCGGGGCTGCCCGCGTCGCCGACCGGTTCAGCGACGAGCCGTCCAGGGACGAGCC